>CACZRK010000437.1 GCA_902783515.1 uncultured Coriobacteriaceae bacterium
GACCGCACCTCGCCCGCCTGGCGGGGCGAGGCGGGCGAGGTCGTCTTCTACCGGCTCACGCGCAAGTTCGTCGACAGCGAGCAGAGCGTGCCCGAGGACGCGATGAACATCCTCTACTACACGCTGGCGGTCGGCCACCACACCGGGGTCATCGACTGCTTTGAGCCCGTGCTCGGCTGCGACCGCGCGCTCTTTGACCAGATCGTGGCGGCGTTTCCCGAGGGCGAGGCGCGCCGCAAGCTTGCTGGCATCGCGTCGTTCGGCGAGATTACGGTGGACAAGACGCATGTGGACACGCTAACCTCGGCGATCGACGGCGTTCTTGCCCAGCTCGGCTGGCGAGGCTCGGCAAAGGCCGGCATGGACGTGGCCGACCCGCAGTTCACGCTGCACGCGCGGATGTGCGAGTGGCTGTCGCGCCTGCGCGGGCAGCTGCAGGACGTTCGTGACGAGACTGCGCTCTATCTGGTGGGGAGGGGACAGTGACGGTGAGCGACACGACGGGCGACGACCGCGACATCGTGCTCACGGCCGGTGCCGTGCTGCGCGGCGACGACGGCGCCGGCCCCGTTCTCTCCAAGCTGATGGAGGAGACGCCCATCGCGGGCTGGCGCGCCATCGACGGCGGCCAGACGCCCGAGGACGACGTCGCGACCATCCGCCGCTGCCACCCGCGGCGGCTCGTCGTCGTGGACGCCGCCGCCATGGGGCTGCCCGTCGGGAGCGTCCGTCGGCTCACGGCCGACGACGTCTCGACGAACTACCTCATGACGACGCACTCGCTGCCGCTGACCTTCATGCTCCGCGAGCTGGAGGGCATGTGCGACGAGCTGACGTTCCTGGGGATCCAGCCGGCGACGACGGAGTTCTTTGACCCGCTCACGCCCGCCGTGATGGACGCCGTGCGCGGCGTGTACGCGTGGGTCGCCGCCGGCGCCGACCCGGACGCCATCCCCGCGATCGAAGGGGCGGACGCCGCGGCGCGCGAGCGCACGAGCGGGTCCCGCCGGGACACGAGCATCTGAGGAGGAGTATCGATGGAGGCATCAAAGGAAGACGTCCTGGCCACCAAGCCCGACTGCCTCGCCGGCGCCGCGACGCTGGCGAAGGCCGAGGGCATCGGCGTCACGAAGGCGTCCATGAACGTGGGGCGCATGTTCGCGCTCGCCATCATGGCCGGCATCCAGATCGGCATGGGCGCCCTGTTCATGACGTACGTGAAGGCCGACAGCAGCCTCGGCTTCGCCGCCGCGAGCGTGCTCGGCGGCCTGTGCTTCTCGCTCGGCCTCATCTGCGTGATCGTGGCGGGCTCCGAGCTCTTCACGGGCAACGCGCTCATGATCATCGCCAAGGCCAGCGGCAAGATCGGCTGGGGCGGCATGCTCAAGAACTGGGTGGTCGTCTGGGTCGGCAACTTCGTCGGGTCGCTCATCCTGGTGGGCATCATCGTCGGCTGCGGCGTCATGGGCATCAAGGGCTACGCCGACGGCTCCACGGTGAACACGATCGGCGACCAGATGGTCAAGGTCGCCTCGGGCAAGATTGACCTGACCGCCTCGCAGATCTTCTTCCGCGGCATCGTCTGCAACCTGCTCGTCTGCCTGGCCGTGTGGATGGGCTTCTGCGGCCGCACCGTGATCGACAAGATCTTCACCAGCATCTTCCCGGTCATGGCGTTCGTCGCGCTCGGCGCCGAGCACTGCGTGGCCAACATGTTCTTCCTGCCGATGGGCGTCATCGCCAACGGCATGGGCTATGGCGGCGACATCGTGCTGACCTGGGGCGGCGCGCTCTACAACATCGGCCTCGCCACGCTCGGCAACATCGTGGGCGGCGCCGTGTTCGTCGGCCTGATCTACTGGGTCGCCTACCACAAGAAGGCCGACGCGAAGGCGTAGGCGGGCTACGCGTCGCGCGCTGTACCGTGCGGCGCGCCGTGCCGCGCGGCGAAGGGTCCCGGAGACGTGCGCCCCCGCTTCTCGGATGACGAGAGGCGGGGGCGCGGCGGTCCGGGACCCTCCGCGTGCGTGGGGCATGGGGGCGACGCCCAGGGGCATCTCGACGGCCTATGCCTCCTGCGGGGCGAGGAGGGTGAAGCTGTTGCGGTCAAAGTCGATGAGGCCGTCGGACTGCATCTTGGAGAGCTCGTGGCACAGCGCGCTGCGGTCGACGCAGAGGTAGTCGGCGAGCTGCTGGCGGTTGAACTGGATGTCAAAGTGCCGGCTGTCCGCGCGGCGCGCCTCCAGGGAGAGGTAGCTCAGGATGCGCTTGCGGATCGTGCGGGGCGTGATGCTCTCTATCTTGTTCTCCAGGCGCATGTTGTTCATGGCGATCGCGCCGAGCAGGTTGCGGATGATGCGCGCGTGGAACAGGCAGGCGTGCGAGCAGACGCGCAGGATGCGGTCCACGTCAAACATCAGGATGGAGGTCTTGGACTGCGCGACGACGTCAATGGGCAGCGACTCCATCGCGGTGCACGAGTAGACGGCCGCGAAGGTGTCGCCGGAGCTCGCGGTGGAGACGATGCTGCGCGACCCCCAGGCGTCGGTCCGCTCGACCGTGACGCTGCCGGTGAGCACGAGGCCCATGCGGTAGGCGCGGTCCCCCTCGTGCATCACGTACTCGCCCGCGTCGTACTCCCGGCGGGTGGCCTGCAGGCAGCCCATCATCGCCTTGGTCTCGGCGGCGGAGATGCCCCGGAACATGAGCGTGCCGGTGAGGCGCTGCGCCTCCTCGTCGCTCAGGCGCGCGAGCGTGCCGGCGCTCGCCTTGGAGGAGTGGGCCTTGAGCAGCTCCATGGACGCGCGCATCGCGGCCTCCTCGCTGAAGGTCGAGCGAAGCCGCGAGGCGTCCTGCGGGCGCGTGTGCTCGATCTCGGCGAATAGGGTCGCGTCCTCAAGGGGAATGCTCTGCTGCGTGGCCATGTGCATCAGTCCTTCCGCCGCGCCGCGGGCGCCCCGCGCACGCGTGGTGATTGTGAACAAAGGGTGAGAGCTACAAACTGTCGTTAAAACAACTGACATGTAGAAACTACCACACTAAGGTGCAACGTGGCAATGGGAAGACGCACCTCCTTCACCAACCTGACGTATCGGGCGCGCGACCTCGGTCGCGATCGCGCGGTGCCGCGGCGGGGGAAGCGCGCCTGACGCACGGCGGGCGGCCGACCACGGGCAATGGGCGGCGGACGCCCGCTAGGGGAGCGGAGAGGACATCGGCATGCAGCGCACGGTCATCACCATAGACGAGGACGCCTGCACGGGCTGCGGCCTGTGCGTGACGGCCTGTCACGAGGGCGCGATCGGCATGGTGAACGGCAAGGCGCGCCTGCTGCGCGACGACTACTGCGACGGGATGGGCGACTGCCTGCCCGAGTGCCCCGCGGGCGCGATCAGCTTTGAGGTGCGCGAGGCCGCGGCGTACGACGAGCAGGCCGTGCGCGCGGCGAAGGCCGCGCGCGCCGCACGCATGACGTCTGTCGCGCCCGACGCGGCCCGCGTGACGGAGACGTTCGAGGCGCCGGTGATCGGCGGCTGCCCGGGCGCCCGCGTCCGTGACCTGCGCGC
>CACZRK010000438.1 GCA_902783515.1 uncultured Coriobacteriaceae bacterium
ACGAGCAGGTCGACGCTCGTGCGGTCGCCCGTGCGGGCGATCGCCGCGAGCTCGCGTGCGTCGTCCACGCCGAGCAGGGCGTGCGCAAGCCCCTGCAGCGCCCGTCCGCCGACGCCCGAGCCGCCCAGGTGGCGGCAGCCGCGCGCGTCTGCCACGACCAGCGAGGTGCCGGTCCCCATGCTCATGACGACGCAGCGCTCGCAGCCCGCCAGCGCGCGGCCCCCGACCCCGACGGCGGAGAACTCCTCCACGCGCCGTACGGGCACGCCGAGCACGGTCTGATCGACGGCGTCGGCGCCCACGCCCACGAGCGCGACCCCATCCACGTCTGCGGGCCGCGCGCCGAGACGCGCGAGAAACGTCCGGAAGACTCGGGCGACGTCAGCGGCGCCGGCAGGAACCTGCATGAGACCGTCGCCCGACCTGACGTCGACCGCCGCGCGACTCGCGGCGTCCTGCGTGACGAGCTTCCACGTGGAGCCGCCCATGTCCAGGCCTATGCGCACGCCCATGCCTCACCTTTCGTCCGAGTGGCCGACCGCCCTCGCGCGTGGCGAGGCTCGCGCACAGGATACCCGTTCGCCTGTGGGGGACGCGTGGACGTCACGCCTGCGGCCGACACGGGTACAATGGGCGCGCCAGCAGCCGCGGCGACGCCCGGCGTGACTGGTCGGACGCATGCGAAGGAGACTGGAATGGCGCAGGTTCAAGATGACATCGAGCAGGCCCTGCCCTTCATGCCGACGCGCGAGGAGGTGCAGGCGGCGATCGTGGCGTGCTGGAGCCCGTCGCCGGCGGTCGAGCGCGTGGAGGTGGGCGACGGGCTCGGGCGCGTGCTCGCGACGGGCGTGCGCGCGACGTACGACTGCCCGCCGGCGCAGACCGCGGCGCTTGACGGCATCGGCGTGCGGTTCGCCGACGTCGCCGGCGGCGGGGCGGACACCTCGGGGTGGGTGCGCGGCCGCGACTACGCGATCACGGACACCGGCGACGATGTCCCCGACGACTTTGACACGGTGATCCCCGTGGAGGGACTCCTGTTCACCGACGCTGACGGCGCCTCGTTCGCCGGCGAGAAGGGCGCGGCGCCGTTTGACGAGGGGTTTGCGATCGGCGAGGTCCCGACCGAGCGCGGCGCGCACGTGAACGCCCCCGGGTCGACCTTCCGCGCGGGCGACGTCGTCGTTCCCGCGGGAAGCCGGCTGACGCCCGAGCGCCTCTCGGCGGCGGTCGCAGCCGGCGCGGCGTCGCTCGAGGTGCTCGCCCGGCCGCGCGTGACGGTCATCCCGACGGGCGACGAGCTCGTGGAGCCGGGCGAGGCGCCCGCGCGCGGCAGGACGATCAACTCCAACGCGATCCTCATCGCCTCGTACGCGCGGCAGCTCGGCGCCGACGCGCGCGTCACGCCGATCGTCCGCGACCGGGGCGACCTCATCGACCGCGCGCTCACGAGGGCGCTCGCGACGAGCGACGTCGTCGTCATCAACGCCGGCTCCTCCAAGGGCAGCGAGGACTGCGCGCCGCACGTGATCGCCGCGCACGCCGCGGTCGTCATCCACCACGGCCAGAAGGCCGCGCCCGGCAGGCCGGCGATGAGCGCGGTCGCGCCCGACGGCACGGCGATGTGCCTGCTGCCCGGCCCGCCGGTCGCCTGCGACTCCGCGATGCGCTGGCTGCTCGCGACCTTCGTCGCGCGCTGGTACGGCATCACGCTGCGGCGCCGCGTCGTCCGCGCGCGCGTTGACGCGGACGTGCCCGCGGGCGACTTTGAGGTCTGGCGTCGCTGCACGCTGGCGACGAGCGAGGACGGGGCGCTCGTCGCGCACGTGCTCGGCCGCGGCTCGTCCGTCAAGACGCTCGGCGCCGCGGACGGGGTCATCCTCACGCCGCGTGACGCCGACCTCCATGCGGGCGACGTCGCGGACGTCATCCCCCTTGATGACGGCTGGGCGATCTAGCGCTCGCGCCCGATGGCGGCCACTCCGATGCCCCTCTGCGCCTCCGGGCCACGCCCGCGCGCGGAGGGGCGTCACGATTCTGTGCGGATGGTTGAGCACTTGCGCGCCGACGGCGGCGCGGGTACCATGGGACGCGATGAGAACATGTGTTCTTGCGCGTGTGTCTGCGTGCGATCACGCGCGGGCGCGCGCGAACGCGGGTGGCCGCAGGACGCGCAAGACGAGGGGAGGGGCGCGCATGATCATACTCGGCATCGACCCCGGCCTCGCGAACACGGGCTGGGGCATCATCGAGACGCGCGGCTCGCAGTGTCGCGCCCGCGCCTACGGCTGCATCCACACGGAGAAGCTGGATGACATCTCCCATCGACTGAAGCGCATCTATGACGAGATCGACAAGGTGATCGACCGCTATCACCCCACCGAGGTCGGCATCGAGGAGATCTTCTTCAGCGCGAACTCCAAGAGCGCCGTCAAGACGGCCCAGGCGCGCGGCGCGGCTCTCGTCGCCTGCGCGCAGTGCGGGCTGCAGACGGGCGAGTACACGCCCATGCAGATCAAGCAGGCCGTGGTCGGCACCGGCACCGCCGACAAGCAGCAGGTGCAGTACATGGTGAAGACGCTGCTCCACTTGGAGAAGGAGCCGCGGCCCGACCACTGCGCCGACGCGCTCGCGGCCGCCGTCTGCCACGCGCACCTCGTCACCTGGCGCGAGTTCGGCCACCGGCAGCACATCGCCAACCCGTCCGCCACCAGCTACACGCAGAGAGGAACGCGCCTGCCATGATCTCCTTCCTTCGCGGCACCGTCATCGAGAAGACCCTCACACAGGTCGTCCTGGACGTCAACGGCGTCGGCTTCGCATGCGGCATATCCAGCACCACCGCGGCCGCCCTGCCGGCCCCCGGCAGCGGCGAGGAGGTGCTGGTCCACACCTACCTGCAGGTGCGCGAGGACGCGATGACGCTGTTCGGCTTCGCGACGGCGCAGGAGCGCTCGGCGTTCGAGCACCTGATCGCGGTGTCCGGCGTCGGCCCGAAGCTCGCGCTCTCCGTGCTGAGCACCTTCGGGCCGGACGCGCTGCACGAGGTCGTGGCGGTCGGCGACGAGAAGCGGATGGCGACCGTGCCCGGCGTGGGCAGGAAGACGGCCCAGCGCATGATCCTGGAGCTGCGCGACGCGTTCAAGACCGACGCGATCCCCGCGGGCGTCTCCCAGATCCCGGGCTTCGGCACGACGCCGCTCGCCGCCGTGGAGGACGCGACGCAGGCACTGCTTTCTATGGGCTTCTCACCTCAGGAGGCCGAGGTCGCCCTCCGCGGATATGATGGGGGCACGAGCGACGTGGAAGCCGCCATCAAGTACGCCCTCAAACGCCTGGGGAGTAACGCCTAATGTGGGAAGCAAGCGACGAGGACCTGTGGGAGGACGACCCCGCGACGACGGATCCCGCGCGCGAGGCAGCGCGCCATCGGCACGGGTCTGGCGCCGAGCGCATCGTGACCAGCGAGCTCACCGAGGACGACCTTGAGGCCGATCGGTCCCTCAGGCCGCAGACGCTTGAGGACTACATCGGACAGACGCGCCTGAAGCAGAAGCTGCGCGTCGCGATCGACGCCGCGCGGGCCCGCCATGAGACGCTGGACCACCTTCTGTTCTACGGGCCGCCCGGGCTCGGCAAGACGACGCTCGCGGGCGTCGTCGCCAACGAGATGGGGGCGCAGATCAAGACGACGTCGGGCCCCGCCATCGGGCGGCAGGGCGACCTCGCCGCGATCCTCTCGAACCTCAGCGAGGGCGACGTCCTGTTCATCGACGAGATTCACCGCCTGTCGCACCAGGTGGAGGAGATCCTCTACCCGGCGATGGAGGACTTCGCGCTGGACATGGTGATCGGCAAGGGCCCTGCCGCGCGCTCGATCCGCCTTGAGGTCCCGCACTTCACGCTCATTGGCGCAACGACGCGCTCCGGCCTGCTCACGACGCCGCTGCGCGACCGCTGCAACCCCGAGCGCCTGGACTACTACACGCACGACGAGCTGACCAAGATCGTCGAGCGCTCCGCGAACATCCTGTGCGTGAGCATCGACGAGGACGCCGCCCGCGAGGTCGCCCTGCGCAGCCGCGGCACGCCTCGCCTGGCAAACCGCCTGCTCAAGCGCGTGAGGGACTTCGCGCAGGTGCGCTACGGCGGACCGATCTCGCGCGAGGTCGCCCTGGAGGCGATGGAGTTCTACGAGGTGGACGCCGTCGGGCTTGACTGGATGGACAACAAGATCCTCCAGACGCTCGCGATCACGTTCCAGGGCAGGCCCGTGGGTCTCTCCACGCTCGCGAGCGCCGTCGGCGAGGACGCCATGACGCTTGAGGACGTGTACGAGCCCTACCTGCTCCAGCTTGGGTACATCAACCGCACCCCGAAGGGGCGCATGGCGACGCCGCGCGCGTTCGAGCATCTCGGCGCGCCGATGCCGGAGGGCCTGTAGGCACGGCGCGCACGGAGGGGCGCCCATGCGCCCTTCGCAGCCCCGCGGACGACGCCGCTCTGGCGCGCGTCTCGCGACGATGAAAGGGAGTCACGATGGCCATTCGCAACGACTATCTGCTGGACATGATCCAGACGTTCACGCAGTCCATCGAGCGGGCGACCGAGGCGGAGCGCGGCGCGCTCTCCCGCGACGCGCTGGATGACTACTACGCGGTCGTCGGGCGCGTGCTTGACATGCCGGCCGAGGCGGTGCTGGAGCTGGCGCCGGACTCGCTCGTCACGATGATGCAGATCTCCGCCGTCGACGAGCGCCTCGCCGTCTACATGGTGTACGTCCTGATGCGGATCTCCGACGTGCTCGCGGGGGAGAACGACCCGCTCGCCGACGTGCGGCGGGCCCAGGCATGTGCGATTGCCGATGCCTATGGATTCACCCCGGACACCGTGCCTCCCGAAGTGCAAGATACCCTGGAGGCACAGGGGCAGTAAGCGCGCCTGCCGTCACGCACGCGTTCGGCACGTCTGTCATCCACCCGCGACGATGCGTCGCCCCGAGGAGAGAGGACCTTGCATGCTGAGTGACATCCAGATTGCGCAGTCGGTCAAGCCGCGAAGGATCGAGGAGGTCGCCGCCGACCTCGGCATCTCCGACGACGACCTGATCCCGTACGGCCATGACAAGGCAAAGGTCGACTACAACGTCCTGAACCGCGAGCCAGAGCGCCCCGCGAAGCTCGTCCTCGTGACCGCCATCAACCCGAC
>CACZRK010000439.1 GCA_902783515.1 uncultured Coriobacteriaceae bacterium
CCGTCGGCGGCAGGCGCGCCTACGCGATGGCGCGCGACGGCGAGCAGGTCACGCTCGCCGAGCGCCCGATCAGCGTCACCGAGGCCGAGGTCATCGCGGTCGGCGTGGACGACAAGACCGGCGAGCCATACTGGGACGTGGTGACGCGCGTCTCCAAGGGCACCTACGTCCGCGCGCTCGCGCGCGACCTCGGGCGCGCGCTGGGGTCCGCCGCCTACGTGAGCGACCTGCGACGCGTCGAGAGCGGCACGGTCACCATGGGCATGTGCCTGACGCTCGAGCGACTCGCCGATCTCAGGGCGGCGTCCGCGCCGATTCCCTGGCTTGACCCGCTCGCGACGCTTCAGATGCCGGGCGTGGAACTTGGGTATGATGACATTCGTCGCGTGATCAACGGCTCGTCCGTGCGCGTGCGCGAGGCGGGCCACGACGCTCCGGAGGACGCGCCGGTCGGCATCACGCACGACGGGAGGCTGTATGCGGTCGCGCGGCGCCATGACGATGAGCTCGCCCCGCAGACGGTGTTCGTCGACGGGATCGAGGGAGTAGCAAAAGGGGATATGCATGACTAGCGCACACGCCGTTGAGCTTGCCCGCAAGGCGTTTCTGTCCGAGGTCGCCATACCCGCGACGACGCCGGTGCCCAAGGGTCTCAGTGAGGTCGTCAGGGTCATGCCCGGCATGGACCCGTCCGGCATCGGCGAGGCGGTCTGCTGCATCGGCGCCTTTGACGGCGTGCACCGCGGCCATCGCTTCCTGTTCTCCCAGATGCTCGCCGACGCGCGGGCGCGCGGTGTCAGCAGCGCGATCGTCACCTTTGACCCCGATCCGGACGAGCTCTTCAAGCCCGTCGCGGCGCAGCGCAAGATCCTGAGCAACGAGGACCGCGTCCAGTTCCTGCGACGGTTCGGCGCGACGCACGTCGTCGTGATCCCCTTCACCAGGGAGCTCTCCACGCACACCGCCGCCTCGTTCATGGACGACGTCATCGCCTCGGCGATGCGGCCCGTCGCGGTGCACGTGGGCAGCGACTTTCGCCTCGGGTTCGGCAACGAGGGCTCGGTCAGCAGCCTCGCCGAGCTCGGGAGTGCGCGCGGCTACGAAGTGCACGGGCACGAGCTGCGCTACGCGGGAGACGAGCCGGTCCGCGCGACGCGCATCCGCGACCTGCTGCAGGCGGGCGCGATCGACGACGCGAACGACCTGCTCTGCCGGCCGCACTTCGTGCGCGGCACGGTGGGGCGCGGGCGTCACCAGGGCACCGAGTTCGGGTTCCCCACGGCCAACGTCCGCGTCACCGAGCCGTACGTCATGCCCGCCGAGGGCGTGTACGCGGGGTTCGTGGACGTGCACGGCGTCGCCTATCCGGCGGCCATCAACGTCGGCGCGCCGCGGTCGTTCGCGAGCGACGACGCCGGACGGTTCCTGGAGGCAAACCTCATCGGCTACGAGGGCGACCTCTACGACCAGGCCGTCCGCGTCGCGTTCACGCGCCGCCTGCGGCCGCAGCGCAAGTTCGAGACGCTCGAGGAGCTGATCGCCGTCGTGGAGCGCAACATCGCGTGGGTGCGGGACAACCTCGGCGCCGAGGGCATCGCGCTGTAGGCGCGCTGCCGCCCGACGCCATGCGGGAGGCCAACGGCGAAGAGGGGCACGGATGTTTTCCAACGAGGACAAGGAGAAGGTGCGCGCCGCGACCGACCTCGCGGCGCTTGTCGGCGAGACGGTCGCGCTCCGGCCGCGCGGCGCCGACCTGTGGGGCTGCTGTCCGTTCCATCACGAGAAGAGCCCCTCGTTCCACGTGATTCCCTCGCGCGGCCTGTGGAAGTGCTTCGGCTGCGGCAAGGGAGGGGACTGCTTCGCCTTCGTCATGGAGCGCGACCACGTGGACTTCCCTGACGCCGTGCGCTACCTCGCCGACCGCGCGGGCATCCAGCTCAGCGACGACGGCGAGCGACGCGGGCGCTCCACGAAGAAGAGCCGCCTGCTGGAGGCGATGGACGCCGCGTGCGAGCTGTACCATCACCAGCTCACGCATGTCCGGTCGGAGGGCGCCGACCGGGCGCGCGCCTATCTCGCGGGACGCGGCTTCGGCTCGGCGGTCGCCGACCGCTGGGACCTGGGGTACGCCCCCGGCAAGGGCTTCCTGGCGCGCGAGCTCTCCGCGCGCGGCTTCACCCGCCAGGAGCTGCTGGACGCCCGGCTCGTCACGCAGCGCGACGACGGGTCGGTGCGCGACGCGTTCTACGACCGCGTGATCTTTCCCATCAGGGACGAGCGCGGGCAGGTCGTGGCGTTCGGCGGGCGCATCATGGGCCCAAAGACCGAGCACGCGCCGAAGTACATCAACTCGCGCGAGTCCTCCATCTACAACAAGTCGCGCACCATGTTCGCGCTTGACCGCGCGAAGGCCCACATCACGGCGCAGATGGAGGTCGTGATCGAGGAGGGCTACACCGACGTCATCAGCTCGCACGAGGCGGGCATCCAGAACGCGACCGCGGCATGCGGCACCTCGCTCACGGCGCAGCACGTCAGGATGCTCGACCGCTTTCTGCGCGCGAGCGGCGACGCCGTCTCGCGAGGGCGCATCGTCTGCCTGTTTGACGGCGACGCCGCCGGCATCCACGCGGCCGAGCGCGCGCTGTCCTTCACGTCGCTCACGACCGCGTCCCTGTACTGCGTGATCCTGCCCGACGACAAGGACCCCGCGGAGTTCCTCGCCTCCGACGGTCCCGACGCGATGCGCGCGCTGCTGGCCTCGCCCGAACCGCTGGCGCGCTTCGTCATCGACCGCCACCTGGAGCGGTTTGACCTCGAGACGCCCGAGGGCCGCGCGCCCGCGCTCGCCGACGTCGTGCAGGCGATGGCACCGCTCAAGGGGACGCCGCTCGCCGACGACTATGCCGAGTACGTCGCCGGTCGCCTGCTCATCGACGTGCGCACGGTCAAGTCGGCACTCGCGCGCGTGCGCAAGCCCGAGGTGCGCGACGACGATCCCGTCGAGACGCCCCTGGTGCGTCGTACGTCGACCGCTCCCGTGACGAACCGTCCCGCGTTCGCCGGCGCCCGTACGGCCGCGCGTCCCATGCAGCCCGACGACGACGCCGTCCCGTACGATGACACCGACGTGCCGGCGGACGTCGTGGCGGAGGCGGAGGACGCGGGCGTGTTCCTGGACGACACCGCGGCCGTCGTCTCGACGGCAAACCTCCTCCCGGAGGACGCCGCGATGGTCCGCGTCGAGCGCGAAGTGCTCTCGACCATCGCCGCCTCGCCCGACGCCGCGCAGCCCTTCGCCGAGCGGCTCGCCGGCGTGCGCTGGGCCGACCCTCGTCACGAGGCGATCGCCTGGGCGCTGCTCTCGCTGCCGGCGGGGTCGACGCCGATGCAGGCCCTTGACGCCGCGGAGGGCGTCGTGCCCGAGGCCGCGTCCATCCTCGCCGATGGCACGATGGCGCTGGCCGACGAGTCGGACGACGCCCGCGCGCTCTCGATCCTCATCGACGACCTGGAGATGCGGTCGCTTCGTCGCAGGATCGACCGCGGGCGCGCCCAGCTTCGCACGCCGGGCGCCTTTGACACGCCCGAGGCGTACGACCAGATGTTCGCGGACATCGCGGAGATGCAGCGGCGCCTGCGAGAGCTTGAGGGCCACCAACGCGCGACGAAGTAGGCCTCTCGCTCCACGCCTTGGCGGCGGGCGTCCGGGCGGAGCAGGGTGGCGCCATGGTTGTGTGCAGATTGTAGGATGGCCTGCACACGGGAAGGCACCCTTGCATCTTTGGGCGGACAGAGTATTATTGCTTCTTGTGCATGAGCTTCGCATTCCCCGATAGCTCAATGGTAGAGCACTCGGCCGTTAACCGAGTTGTTGCAGGTTCGAGTCCTGCTCGGGGAGCCATTTGATTTCCGCAGAGTCGTGGCCCGCCACGGCTTTTTTGTATCCATGCCTCCTTAGCTCAGCGGATTAGAGCGTTCGCCTCCGGAGCGAAAGGTCGTCGGTTCGAGCCCGACAGGAGGCACCACGTATTCGGATCCCGTAGCCATTTGGTTGCGGGATTTTTTCATGCCGCACCTCGCGCGTCGCGCGGCACGACGCCCCTACAATGAGAACCCGCGCACTCAGTGCGCATGTCCTATCCGAGGAGGCTCGTGCGCGCGGGATCAGACGTCCGGACGCACGACGAGGGAGGCATACATGACGGTTGACCTTTCGCCCTGCCGGCAGACGATGGCGGTCGAGGGGGAGACGTATCGCATCTGCGCGATTCGCGCGATCCCCGGAGCCGACCGTCTCCCATACGCGCTCAAGGTGCTGCTGGAGAACGTCGTGCGCCAGATGGGCGACACGCCGCAGGGCCGCGCGTGCGCGCAGGCGGTGCTCGACGCGGGGCTGAGCGGCACGACGGGCGCCGAGGTGGAGTTCATGCCCGCGCGCGTGCTGTTCCAGGACTTCACCGGCGTGCCGGTGATGGTCGACTTCGCCGCGATGCGCGAGGCCGTCGCGGCCCTCGGTGGCGACCCGTCGCGCGTCAACCCGCTCATCCACTGCGACCTGGTCATCGACCACTCCGTCATCGGGGACGTCGCCGGCTGTCCCGAGGCGCGGGCGGCCAACGAGCGCATCGAGTTCGCGCGCAACGGGGAGCGGTACCGCTTCCTCAAGCGGGCGCGGGGCTCCCTGCGCAACTTGAGCGTGTTGGCGCCGGCCGCCGGCATCTGCCACCAGCTGAACATCGAGCTCCTGTCGCCGGGCGTGTGCGTCAGCCACGACGGCGACGGCGCGGCGCCGCTCGCGTACTTTGACACGGTGGTCGGCACCGACTCGCACACCACGACCGTCGGCGGCGTCGGCGTGCTTGGGTGGGGCGTCGGCGGCATCGAGGCGGAGGCGGCCGCGCTCGGCCAGCCCATCCCGCTGCTCGTCCCCAGGACGATCGGCATCCACATGACCGGCAGGCTGCCGGAGGGCGTGAGCGCCATGGACCTGGCGCTCACGATCGCTCAGATCCTGCGGGCGCGCGACGTCGTTGGCTGCTACGTGGAGGCGTTCGGCGAGGGCGTCGCGACGCTCTCCGCGCCGATGCGGACCTGCGTCTCCAACATGTCGCCAGAGTACGGCAGCACCTGCCTGCTCTTCCCGACGGACGAGCGCACGATCGAGTACTTCCGGATGACGGGCCGCGACGCGCGCCAGGTCGCGCTCATCGAGGCGTACGCAAGGGCGCAGGGCTTCTGGCACGACCCCGCCGCGCGCCATGTCTACGCGGACGTCATAGAGCTCGACCTCTCGCAGGTGACGCATGTCATAGCGGGCCCGTCCCGCCCGCATGAGCGCATCGAGTTCGCGCGCGCCAGCGAGCGCGTGCGGGAGGTCACGCGCGCCCACGGCTTTGACGACGCCGCGACCGTGCCCGTCACCATCGGGGGGGAGACCTACCGGCTCGGAAGCGGCACGATCGCCGTCGCGGCCATCACGAGCTGCACGACGACGGCCGACCCCGCGATGATGGTCGCCGCGGGTCTGCTCGCCCGCAACGCGCGCGCGGCCGGCCTGCGCGCGAAGCCGTGGGTGAAGCGCCTGCTCTCGCCGGGCAGCCATGCGTCAGAGCTGCTTCTGGAGCGCGCAGGTCTGCTCGAGTCGCTCGAGGAGCTCGGCTTCTACACGGCCGGCTTCGGCTGCATGAGCTGCATCGGCAACTCCGGTCCCATCCTGCCCGCGCTTCACGACGTGGCCGCCGACGTCGACCTCGCGGCCGTCGTCTCGGGCAACCGCAACTTTGAGGGGCGCATCTCGCCCGACGTGGGGCAGAACTACCTCGCCTCGCCTGCGACGGTCGTCGCCTACGCACTTGCCGGCACCGTCGCCGTCGACTTCGCGACGACCCCGCTCGGCGTCGGGGATGACGGCGCTGACGTGTACCTGCGCGACCTGTGGCCAAGTGACGAGGAGGTCGCCCGCGTCGTCGTCGCGACCGCAGGCGAGGAGCTCTACCGCACGGCGGACGCGGGGATCGAGGTCGGGAGCGATGCGTGGCGCGCGCTGGACGCGACGCCGAGCGAGACGTATGCCTGGGACCCCGCCTCCACGTACATCCGCCGACCGCCGTACTTTGACGGCATGCGCCGACGTCCCGACGGCCCGCGGGCGATCACGGGGGCTCGCGCGCTGCTGCGCCTGGGTGACTTCATCACGACCGACCACATCTCGCCCGCCGGCAGCATCGCCGCCGACTCTCCGGCGGCGCGCTACCTCGAGGGTCACGGCGTGGCGCCGGCCGACTTCAACACCTACGGCTCGCGGCGCGGCAACCACGAGGTGATGGAGCGGGGGACGTTCGCGAACGTCCGCCTGCGCAACCTCATGGCGGACGGCCGCGTCGGGTGCTGGGCTCGTGACCTGCTGCACGACACCCTCACGAGCGTGTGGGACGCGTCGTGCGCCTATCGCGAGGCGGGCGTTCCGCTCGTCGTCATCGCCGGCAAGATGTACGGCAGCGGCTCGAGCCGCGACTGGGCGGCGAAGGGACCGATGCTGCAGGGCGTGCGCGCGGTCATCGCCGAGTCGCTCGAGCGCATCCACCGCTCCAACCTCATCGGCATGGGCATACTGCCGCTCCAGTTCATGGAGGGGGAGGGCGCGGAGACCCTCGGGCTGGACGGCACCGAGACGTACGACATCCCCGCGATCGACTTCGAGAACATAACCCTGCCGATGAACGTGAATGTCGTCGCCCACGCACAGGACGGCCATGATATAACGTTTGCGGTGAGGGTGAGGGTTGACACGCCGACCGAGGCCGCCTACATGGCCAACGGGGGCATCCTGCAGTACATGGTCCGCAGAATGGCGTCGCCTGCGGGCATCGACGCGTAGCCCTCGGCGCACACGTCTTCTTCATCGCGCGCGTTGTGCCTGTCTGCCTGCGAAGATCATGCATGCGGGCACGGCGCGCGCGTCTTCGGCACAGGAAGCGCATGACGGTATGCTAGACTCGTTCGATTGTACGGGGACGCGACGCGGATGCGACGCATGTGATCCCCTCGACCGGTCGAACGAGAGGCAAGCAACCTGTGAGCACCACTACAACGGCCCCCGACGCGCGCAGGGGCGGCGGCTCGTCATCCAGGCAGGTCGTGCGCAGCACGCTCTTCATCCTGGAGCAGCTCGTCAGCAAGGACTTCAAGCTCAAGTACCGCCGCAGCGTGCTCGGCGTGCTGTGGAGCGTCCTGAACCCGCTGCTCATGATGGCGGTCATGACGCTCGTGTTCTCGAACATGTTCAAGTTCCCGATCGAGAACTACCCGCTGTACCTGATCCTGGGCACGGTCCTGTTCCAGCTCATGAGCGACGCGACCAACGGCGCGATGGGGTCGATCATCGCCTCTGCGTCCCTCATCAAGAAGGTGCGCGTGCAGAAGGCGGTCTTCCCGGTCGAGAAGGCGCTCTTCGCGCTCGTGAACTTCGCCCTCTCCCTGATCGCCGTCGCCGCGGTCATGGTCTTCTTCCACGTCGTGCCGACGTTCAGCATGATCGCCCTGCCGCTGCTGCTCGTCTACGTGTTGGTCTTCTCGATCGGCATCGGGCTCGCGCTGTCGGCGCTGTCCGTCTTCTTCCGCGACGTCATGCACCTCTGGGGCGTCGTCATGATGGCGTGGAACTACCTGACGCCGATCTTCTGGCCGCAGGACCTCGCGGCGCTCGCGGCGACCGTGTCCAACGACGGCGTCATGCACGCCCTGGTCACGATCGAGCACTTCAACCCGATGTACCACTACGTGATCTACTTCCGCGACATCATGATGTACGGGACGATACCCGGCCTGCACATGAATCTCGTGTGCGCCGCGTTCGCCGTGATCACGCTTGCGGTCGGCATCGTCATCTTCCGCAAGACCCAGCACAAGTTCATCCTCTACATCTGATCGCGGAGGTATCGCAGTGACCACTGAGCAGCGAGGGGCGGGCGCGCCCGAGGCGAGCGTCACCGGCGGCGCGAAGCCCTCCCAGGATGACCGCGATGTGATCGTTGACGTGCAACACGTCAGCATGATTTTCAATATCGCATCAGAGCGGTTAAACAGTCTAAAAGAATATTTTATCAAGATCATGCGTCATGAGCTCATGTTCAAGGAGTTCAAGGCACTTGACGACATCACGTTCCAGGTGCGGCGCGGCGACGTCTTCGGCCTGGTCGGGACGAACGGCTCGGGCAAGTCCACGATGCTCAAGATCATCGCGGGCGTCCTGGAGCCGTCGTCGGGCACCTGCCGCGTGCGCGGCACGATTGCGCCGCTGATCGAGCTCGGCGCCGGCTTTGACATGGAGCTCACGGCGCGCGAGAACATCTACCTGAACGGCGCGCTGCTCGGATACTCCCGGGCGTTCATCGACGAGCACTTTGACGAGATCGTCGACTTCGCCGAGCTCCGCGACTTTCTCGACATGCCTCTGAAGAACTACTCCAGCGGCATGGTCGCGCGCATCGCGTTCTCGATCGCGACGGCGACCAAGCCCGACCTGCTCATCGTCGACGAGACGCTCTCCGTCGGCGACTACCTGTTCCAGAAGAAGTGCGAGGAGCGCATCCAGAGCCTCATCAACGACGCGCACGTGACCGTCATGCTCGTCAGCCACAGCACCGAGCAGGTCGAGCGCATGTGCGACCGCGCGGTGTGGATCGAGAAGGGCAAGATGCGCATGCTCGGTGACACCGACGAGGTCCTGCGCGCCTACAGCAGCCTCGGCGACTAGGCGCGGCCGTCAAGGCGACGCCGCGACCACAGCGAAGGAGACGGAAAGCATCGTGGAGAACACGCCGGACATCACTGTCATCGTCCCGACCTACAACACGGGGAAGTTTCTTGACCAGTGCCTCTCGACGATCGAGCAGAACGACCAGGCGACGCTGGAGATCATCGCCGTCAACGACGGGTCGACCGACGACAGCCTCAGCATCATGCGCGCCCACGAGCAGCGCGACCCGCGCGTGCGCGTGATCGACAAGCCCAACGGCGGCTACGGCTCGGGCTGCAACCGCGGCCTGGACGAGGCGCGCGGAACCTACGTCGCGATCGCCGAGCCGGACGACTACATGCGCCCGCACTTCTACGACACGATGTTCGACTACGCCCGGTCGTTCCCCGAGCTGCCCGACATCGTGAAGACGCCGTACACGCGCGTGACGATGCCGTGCACGCCGCAGGAGCGCCTCTATCACTGCGCGTACTTCAACCGCATCAACCCGCCCGCGCAGCCCTTCACGCTCAAGGACCAGCCGCGCCTGTTCCAGCATCACCCATCCATCTGGTCGGCGATGTACCGCCGCCAGTTCCTGGAGGACAACGGGATCCGCTTCATGGAGGCACGCGGCGGCGGCTGGGTGGACAACCCGTTCCTTGCCGAGACGCTCAACCTCGCGCGGTCGATCGTCTTCCTGAACAAGGAGTTCTACTGCTATCGCGAGGACCTGCCCGGCTCGTCCTCCATGCTGAAGTCGACCGACCTGGCGTTCACGCGCTGGAACGACATGACCGACGTTCTGGACCGCCTGCGCGTGACCGACCACGGCATCCGCATGGCCCACGCGGTGCGCGGCATCGCCTACCTGTCGGGCATCATGGTGGAGGCGTCCATCGCGAACAGCCCCGCCGAGCAGCGCATGCGTGAGATGTTCGCGCGCATGGATCCCGCCGACGTGCTTGAGAACAAGAACATCGCCAACAACACGAAGAAGCTCTACTGCACCGTGCGCGGCATCGAGCCCGTCTTTGACAAGGGGCTGTATCGCCGCGCGCTCGTGGAGGAGTTCGGCTACGCGTGGCGCAACAACGGCCTGCCCTTCGCGCTCAGCCGCGTGATGGTGTTCTTCCAGCGCCGCAGCAAGATCAACGCGCACAACCCGACGATCACGCACAGCGCGGGCATCTAGGGTCGCGCCCGCCAGGGGCAGCCGCCGTCGTCGGGAGGCGACGTCACTCACGCCGCCGGCTGTGGACGATGCTTGCACATCGTTTGAAGTCGTCGCACGCCGTCACGACGCCGATGCCGGTGGAGTACCATGTGCCTGACCTTTAAGCGCGGTACGGAGAGACCGGCAAGGCACACAGAGAGAGCGCATCAGCCTTTTCGGAACGTCCGTCGCCTGCGGGTGACTGGCGTTCTTTTTTTGGCAGGTCGCGCGACGCACGTGCGGGGACGGCCCGCGCGGGCGCCTGAATCTCGCCCCTCTCACGCATACCGCCTCGCATGAGATTGGAGGGGGCATGACGGAGCAGACGAATCGTCCCGACGACGGGCGGGGGCTCGCCCCGAAGACCGTCGTCATGGACGAGGAGGCGCTCGGGCGCGCGCTCACGCGCATCGCCCACGAGATCCTGGAGGCCAACGACGGCGCGGACCGGCTCGCCGTCGTGGGCATCGTGACGCGCGGCAAGGTGCTCGCGAAGATGCTCGTGGACCGGATCGAGCAGATCGAGGGGGTCCGCGTCCCGCTCGGGTCGCTGGACATCAGCCTGTATCGCGACGACTACGGCCACAGGCTGTCGCCCGTGCTGCACTCCACCTCGCTGCCGTTTGACGTGGACGGCTCCCACGTCGTGCTCGTGGACGACGTCCTGTTCACGGGGCGGACGATCCGCGCGGCGCTGGACGCCCTGATGGACTACGGCCGCCCGCAGTGCGTGCGCCTGGCCGTCGTCGTGGACCGCGGCCACCGCGAGCTGCCGATCCGCGCCGACTACGTGGGCAAGAACGTCCCGAGCGCGCGCAGCGAGACCGTCCGCCTCGCGCTGCCGCCCTTTGACGACCACGCCGCCGTGGAGATCTGGGACGCGCGCGACTGGGCGCGTGCCAAGGAGCTGCGCGACCGCGCGGCGCGCGCCGACGAGAGCGGGAAGGAGGCGCGTCAGTGATGCTGAGCGTCCGCAACCTCATCAACACGCCCTCGCTCACGCGCGACGACATCCGGCAGATCCTGGACACCGCCGCGACGTTTGAGCAGGTGAACTCCCGGACGATCAAGAAGCTGCCGACGCTGCGCGGTCGCACGATCGTGAACCTGTTCCTGGAGCCGTCCACGCGCACGAAGAGCTCCTTTGAGCTCGCGTGCAAGCGCCTCGGCGCCGACACGCTCTCGGTGGCGGGCTCCTCCTCGTCGGTCGTGAAGGGCGAGTCGCTCGTGGACACGGTCCTCACGCTGGACGCCATGAACGTGGACATGTTCATCTGCCGCGCCAAGTACGCGGGGTCGCCGGAGATCATCGCGCGCACGACCGGCGCGCGCGTCATAAACGCCGGCGACGGCAAGCACGCCCACCCCACGCAGGCGCTGCTTGACCTGTACACGATGCGCAAGCGCTTCGGCAGGCTGGAGGGACTGCGCGTCGGCATCGTGGGCGACAGCCTGCACTCGCGCGTCGTGGGCTCGCTCGTCCCGGCGCTGCGCACGGTCGGCGCCGAGGTCACGCTTGTCGGCCCGGCAACCTTCCTGCCTGCGGCGCCCGAGGCACTCGGCGCCACGTCGTGCGCCCGCATCGACGACGTGCTGGGCGACCTGGACGTCGTCTACATGCTCCGCGTGCAGAACGAGCGGCTTGACGGCGCGGCGATCCCCTCGGTGCGCGAGTACGCGGCGCTCTACGGCCTGGACGCCCGCCGCGCCGCGCGCATGCGCCCGGAGGCCGTCGTCATGCACCCCGGTCCCGTGAACCGTGGCGTGGAGCTCACCAGCGAGGTCGCCGACTCCCCCCGCGCGCTCATTCTCAACCAGGTCAACGCGGGCGTCTCCGTCCGCATGGCCGCCATCTACCTGCTCCTTGGAGGCGAGAGCGATGTCGTATCTGATTAGCGGCGCCCGCGTCGTGGACCCGCAGGTCGACCTGGACCGCGTGGCCGGCGTGCTCGTCGGCGACGACGGCCGCATCGCCGCGATCGACCCGTCCGACGACGAGGTGCGCGCGGCCGACCCCGTGGTCATCGACGGCCACGGCCAGGTGCTCGTGCCGGGCCTGTTTGACATGCACGTCCATTTCCGCGACCCCGGCCAGGAGTACAAGGAGACGATCGCGGGCGGCGTGCGCGCCGCCGCGAAGGGCGGCTACACCGACGTCGCCACGATGCCCAACACCACGCCCGTCTGCGACACCGGGACGGTCGTCACCTATCAGCTGCAGAAGGCGGCCGAGGCGAACCTCGCCCGCGTGCACCCCATCGGCGCGCTGACGATGGGCGAGCGCGGCGAGCAGCTCGCGGAGATCGGCGACATGGTCCAGGCGGGCGCCTGCGCCTTCTCCGACGACGGCCACGGCGTGCAGTACGCGGGCATCATGCGCACGGTCATGGACTACGTCAAGCAGTTCGACCGCGTGGTCATCTCGCACTGCCAGGACGACTCGCTGGTCGGCAAGGGCGTCGTGAACGAGGGCGTCGTCTCGACGCGCCTGGGGCTCGCGGGCTGGCCCGCCCAGGGCGAGGAGATCCACATCGACCGCGACATCCAGCTCAGCGAGCTCACGGGCTGCGCCTTCCACGCCGCGCACGTCACGACGGCGGCGGGCGTGGAGATGGTGCGCGCCGCCAAGGAGCGCGGCGATGACGTGACCTGCGAGGTCTGCCCGCACCACCTGTTCCTGTGCGAGGACGACATCACCGACGCCTACGACACGAACTTCAAGATGAACCCGCCGCTGCGCACCGCCGAGGACGCGCGCGCCCTGCGCGAGGCGCTGTGCGACGGCACGATCGACTGCCTCGTGTCCGACCACGCCCCGCACGCGACGCACGAGAAGCAGGTCGAGTTCGAGCGCGCGCCGTTCGGCATCGTCGGGCTTGAGACCGAGCTGCCGCTCGTGCTCACCCACCTCGTGAACCCCGGCCTCATGACGTGGCAGCGGCTCGTGGAGGTCACCGCCGTCAACCCGCGCAGGCGCTGCCGACTGGACCCGGTGCGCATCGAGGTCGGCGGCGAGGCCACGCTCACGCTCGTCAACCCGCACGACCCGTTCACGGTGACCGAGGACTTCCTCGCTGGCTCCGCGCACAACACGCCGTTCATCGGCGCGCGCCTCGACGGCCGCGCCAGCCACGCGTTCGTGTGCGGCCACGCGATCCTCATGGATGGAAAGGTGGCTTGCTAGTGAATCCGTTGGTTGATGGGGGATCGACCCCCCGCGCGCTGCTCGTCCTGGAGAACGGCGCGGTCTTCGCCGGCTACAGCGCCGGCGCCCCGGGCGAGACGTTCGGCGAGATCGTCTTCAACACCTCCATGCTCGGCTACCAGGAGATCATCAGCGACCCGAGCTACGCCGGCCAGATCGTGACGCTCACCTACCCGCAGGTGGGCAACTACGGCGTCATCCCCTCCACGATGCAGTCGGAGACCCCGAGCCTGCGCGGTCTGGTCGTGCGCGACATGTGCCGCACGCCCAGCAACTGGCAGAGCACGGGAAGCCTGCCCGCGTTTTTGAGCGAGCACGGCATCGTCGCGATCGAGGGCGTGGACACCCGCCAGCTCACGCTGACGATCCGCGAGCAGGGCGCCATGCGCGCCGCCATCTCCACGACCGACCTGGACCCGGCGCACCTGCTCGCCCGCGTGCAGGCGTCGCCCTCCATCAGCGAGTCCAACATGGTGGCCGAGGTCTCCACGTCGGTCGAGCGCACCTACCCCGCGCAGGGCGACCGCGCCTTCCGCGTCGTCGCGTACGACTGCGGCGAGAAGCTCGGCATCCTGCGTGGCCTGACGTCCCACCACTGCGAGGTCACGGTCGTGCCGTGGGACACGCCCGCGGAGCGCGCCCTTGAGCTGGACCCCGACGGCGTCTTCTTCTCAAACGGCCCGGGCGACCCCGCGTCGGTCAAGGCGACCGCGCAGGCCGTCGCGAAGATCCTCGGCAAGAAGCCCGTCTTCGGCATCTGCCTGGGCAACCAGATGATCTCCATCGCCGCCGGCGCGCGCATCGAGAAGCTCAAGTACGGCCACCACGGCGGCAACGAGCCGGTCATGAACCTGCTGACCGGCAAGGTGGAGATCACGGCGCAGAACCACAACTACGGCCTGGTCTTCCCGACGCTCGGCGAGCTCGTCCCCGACGAGTCCGGCGGCATCGCGACGCACTCCGACGACCTGCGCTTCTGGAGCGAGCGCCACATCGCGCCGGTGGTGCGGACGAAGGCCTACGGCCGCGTGCGCCTCACGCACGTGAACCTCAACGACGGCACGCCCGAGGGCATCCAGTTCCTGGACATCCCCGCGTTCTCCGTGCAGTACCATCCCGAGTCCGACCCCGGACCCCTTGACTCCGCCTACCTGTTCGAGTCGTTCGTGCGGCTCATGAAGGGCGATCCGAACTATCTGGCCATCGACGTACGTGAGGGTAGGCGCATCTAAATGCCGAAGCGCACTGACATCAAGAAGATCCTCGTCATCGGATCGGGGCCGATCGTCATCGGCCAGGCCTGCGAGTTCGACTA
>CACZRK010000440.1 GCA_902783515.1 uncultured Coriobacteriaceae bacterium
GAGAGGTCGATGGGGCTGGACGACGCCTGGGAGGTCGCACGAGAGCCTCGGCATGCTCGGCGGCAACGACTACGAGGTCGAGGACGGGCAGCGCTGCCGCCTGTTCATGAGCAGCGGCTTCGAGCCCGCCACGCAGGGTGCGCGATTGACACCTGAATACTCCACGCTTACATTAAAAATACATAGTAACCCGTGGGACGGTGCCGTCCTCGACCGTCCCCGCATTCGAGGAGGCCACGATGCGCGCACCAGCCCGTTCGACCGCGTCCCGCACCAAGACCGCGTCCGCCGACCAGTGGAGGCGGCGCCTGCTCGTCGCGGCTGCCGCGGCCTCCCTGCTCACCGTGACGGCGGGGGTGACGACGGCCTCCGCGGCGGGCGTGAGCGCCCTTGGGGCAACGAGCGGGGCGGCTGACCAGGCAGCGCCCGCGTCCGGCCTGCATGCCGCCATCGCGAAGTCCTCGGGCGGCGCCGCGACGTCGGGGGCATCCGCTGGCTCGACGGCGGCAGACGCGGCGGGCGCGGGCGCGTCCAAGGCGGCCCGCGCGTCCAAGGCGGCCGACGCCGCGCCGCTGACGCTGCCGGTCACGATCGTCAACGACAAGACCTGCACCGTCACGATCACCTCGCTTGAGGGCGACGCGACCTCCGGCTATACCGCCGGCGTGGAGGTCGTGAACCACGCGGACGTGCGTCTGGACGTCACCATGTCCAACGCGTCGCTCAACGGCTGGATGTGCGACCCGTACTTCTCGACGACCGTCGCGGCGGGCAAGACGGCCGTCGACAAGCTTGAGTGGGACGCGTGGTCACTCGCGGACCTTCCCGAGGTCGCGCAGGGCGACGTCGATGAGGTCGCGTTCACGGTGACCGCCCGCGACGCGGACGACTGGTCCGCCGACCCGCTCGCAGAGGAGTCGGTCGACCTCTTCCCGCTCGGCAAGGACGCCGTCGTCGACCACGCCTACCAGCCGGCGCCGACCGACGTCGTCGTCACCGATGACAAGAACGTCTCGTACGTCATCACCGGCGTCACCGGCGACGCCGCCTCCGGAATCACCATGACCGGGTACGTGCACAACGCGTCGAGCAAACCGCTGAGCGTCTCCACCGACCGCGAGTCCCTTGACGGGCTCATGTGCGACGCGAGCATGTACTGCGTCGTCGACGCCGGCAGGTCCGCCGTGGCCGATCTCACCTGGTACGCGGACGACCTGGCGATCCTCGCGCAGGACGCCGGCCTCACCGAGCCGACCGACATCGCCTTTGACCTCGTCCTGACCGACCAGAAGGCGTTCGATGAGGTCGACCGGCAGACCTACGAGGTCTACCCGCAGGGCGAGGCGGCGGCGGTCACGCGCACGCACACGCCGCAGCGCGAGGACGTCCCCGTCATCAGCGTCCCCGGCTGCACGGTCACCGCGATCGGCACGATGCAGGACGACTACGAGTTCGGCGTGGTGCTGTACGTGACGAACGAGACCGACGGGACGATCCTGATCGACGTCGACGACGCGGCCGTGAACGACATCATGTGCGACGCGTACTGCTACGAGGAGGTCGCCGCGGGCAAGTCGGCGTACGTCATTGCCACGTGGTACCTGGACGACCTCAAGGAGATCGGCGTCACGGACCCCGACACGGACGTCACCGCCATGAGCATGACGGTGACCGCGAGCGACGCGGACGACTGGCGCGCGGATGACATCGGGGTCGGCGAGGTGGACCTCACGCGGGGCGCGAGCGCGTAGCGGTCGACGCGTCAAGGCGGCACTCTGCCGAACGCGGACGGCCTCGCCGCATGGCGAGCGCGCTCGTCGCGCGCCTGGTGCCCGCCCCCGTGGCGAGGAGGTCGCGGCGGCGCTCGCCGGTATCGAGTGACGGGTGCCACCAAGGCGCGCCTACGCGCGGTGCCCTGCGGAGAGCGCCAGGGCGCGCAGCGCGGTCGTCGTGAGCGGGGCGTCGGGGGAGCTCAGCACGTGACGGGCGGCGAGCTCGTCGGTGTAGTCGTCAAGGAAGTAGGCGGCCACGGAGCCATCCACCGCGTCGGCGTGCAGCACGACGGGGAGCAGCTCGCAGCTCGCGACGTGCGCCGTGGTCTGGGGAGCCCCCGTCGTCTCGCCGTCGGCCGCGCCCACGCGAACGAGGCGCTGAACGCGCAGGATCGCCGCGGCGCCCACGACCGTGGCAACCTCGTCGCACTGCCCGCTGACGAAGTTGCCCAGCCCGTAGAGCGCAATCCCCTCGCTGCCGGCACCCGTGACGACATGCCCCCATGGCCCGATCACGTGCGCGTGCGAGCAGATGACGGCCGCCGCCCCCGCGTCTATGAGGCGCTCGACCAGCGCGACCTGCTCGGGGGTCGGCTCGCTCTCGTATTCCTCGCCGACGTGCAGGAAGCACATGACCAGGTCGGCCGTCTCCCGCGCCGCGGCGACGTCGGCGACGAGGCGCCCCTCCCCGGCGCCCGCCAGCACATCCACCCGCCAGGCCTCGTCGTCAGGCAGGTTGCGACCGTTGAGCCCGGAGGTGTAGTCGAACAGCGCGAGCCGCACGCCACCGGCCTGGACGAGGGTCGGGGCGCCCGCGTCAGAGGGGTCGTCGTGCACGCCCACCAGCCTGACCCCCGGGTGCTCGCGGACCCAGTACGCGCACTCCTCCCCGAGCGCCGCGGGACCCTGGTCGTTGGCGTGATTCGTCGCGCCCAGCACGACGTCAAAGCCGGCGCCGGCAAGGGCATCGCCCATCGTCTGAGGCGTGGCGAACAGCGGGTAGCCACGCGCGAGGGCGGGATTCTGAACCAGCACGGTCTCCTGGCAGACGACGGAGCGGTCGCATGCGCGGACGCGGTCGCGCACGTGCTCGTAGAGCGGGGAGAAGTCATAGGCACGCGCCGCCGGGTCGTAGCAGTGCGCGAGCACGCTCGCGTTGGCGATGTTGTCGCCCACGACGAGCAGCGTGAGGCCGGCGGCGCCGTCGCCGTCGATACCCCCGGCGGCATCCCCGACGTCCGCAAGGATGTCGGGGATGCCGCCCCCGTCCGCCTCGCCCACCAGCGCAAAGCCCCACGAGAGCCACTCCCACTCCGTGACGCGGCCCTCGCGGGAGGTGACCCGCAGACGCGGGCGATCGCTCGTGCCGCCGGCGGGGGGCGAGACGACCTGGACGCGCCGCGCCTCCACGCCCAGCCGCGAGGACATCCACAGGGGGCGCAGGCCTCCCCGCTGCCAGTGATAGACGAAGAGGTGCTGCGTCAGTGCGTCGTCAGGGCCGCCGGGCTGGCCGGAACCGGCGTCGCTCGCACCCGAGCCCGCGTCGCCCGCCTCGCTCGTCGCGACCTCCCAGAACGGCCGCGAGCTCCCGTAGTTCCCGCGC
>CACZRK010000441.1 GCA_902783515.1 uncultured Coriobacteriaceae bacterium
ACTCGCCGCGGTACTTGGCGCCGGCCACCAGCGCGCTCATGTCAAGTTCCACGACGTCGTGGTCGCGCAGCGTGGACGGCACGTCGCCGGCGACGATGCGCTGCGCGAGGCCCTCCACGATGGCGGTCTTGCCGACGCCGGGCTCGCCGATGAGCACGGGGTTGTTCTTCGTGCGGCGCGACAGCACCTGGATCGTGCGGCGGATCTCCTCCACGCGGCCGATCACCGGGTCCAGCTTGCCCTCGCGGGCGAGGTCCGTCAGGTTGCGCCCGTACTGCTTGAGCGCCTCGAACTGGGGCTTCGCGTCAGCCGACGTCACGTGCTCGCCGCCGCGCAGCTGCTCGAGCGCCTCGCGCACACGCGCCTCCGTCACGCCCGCGTTGGCGAGCACCTCGCCCGCCAGCGAGCGGTCGGTCGTCAGCGCGAGCAGCAGGTGCTCGGTCGTGACGAACGAGTCGCCCATCTTCGCCGCCGTCTTCTCGGCGCTGTTGAAGACCTTCGTCAGGTCGTTGGACATGCCGATCTGCACGTCGCCGGAGACGCGCGGCACCTTCTCCAGCGCCGCCTGGGTCATGGCGTTGAGCTGGGCGGGGTCGGCACCGACGCGCTCGATGATGGCGGCGAGGTTGCGCTCGCCGGAGTCGAGCAGCGCCTTGAGAAGGTGAATCGGGGCGACTTCCGACGCGCTGGCGTCGCTCGCGATGCCGATGGCGTTCTGCAGTGCTTCCTGGGATGTCATGGCAAGCTTGTCGAGTCTCATTGTTCACCCATCCCTTCCTTGAATCCTTCGTTGGTCGCGCCCGTCCCGTGGCGGGAGCGGGCGCGGGGCCGTCAGACGCGCTCCCCTGCGGAGGGAACGCCGTCCGCAGGCGCGTCGTCAGGGCTCCCCTCCGCGAGCAGCCGCGAGAGGAAGCCCTTCGTGTCGCTCGTGCCCTCGTAGCGCGTGAGGGCGGTGATCGTCTCGCGCGTGTGGTACTCGCGCACCTGGGCCTTCAGGTCCTTGACCTGGGCGCGGAGGCTCTCCACCTCCTCGTCCAGCTCGTCTATCTGGCGCTTCATGTCCAGGATGCGCACGGCGCCCGCGAGGTTGATGCCCTCGTCGGTCAGGCGGCCGATGAGCTCAAGCCGCTCGATGTCCGCCTGCGAGTAGAGCCGGGTGTTGCCGTTGGACCGCTGCGGGCTCACGAGGCCCTTGGACTCGTAGATGCGCAGCGTCTGCGGGTGCAGGCCCGTGAGCTCGGCCGCGACCGAGATCATGTAGAGGGGGCGGTTCTTGTCGTCCGCAGAGGGACCGCCGCCCGCGCCGTCTCGCCTCATCACGGACGCGCCCCCTCTATCGCGGCGCGCACGTCACGCTTGTCGATCGTGGCAAGGCGCTCGTACAGGTCGCGCTCCTCCTTCGTGAGGTCCTTGGGGACGCGCACGTCGATCGTCACGTAGAACATGCCGCGCGTGCCGCGGTTGCGCGCGTCGGGCGCGCCGAGGCCCCTGAAGCGGAAGATCTTGCCCGGCTGCGTGCCGGCGGGCACCTTGAGCAGCAGGTGCTTGCCGTTGGGGGCGGGCACCGTGATCTCGGCGCCCAGCGCCGCCTCGGACACCGTCACCGGCAGCTTCATGCGCACGTCCGCGCCGTCGCGCGTGTACAGGGGGTCGGGCGCGATGCGGGTCGTGACGACCAGGTCGCCGCGCTCGCCGCCCGCGCTGCCGTACTCGCCGCGCCCGTGGAAGCGCAGCTTGCCGCCGTCCACCGCGCCCGCCGGGATCCTCATCGTGAGCGTCTCGGACTCGCCCGTGGAGGGCACGCGGTACGTGATCTTGCGGGTCGCGCCGTCGTAGGCCTCCTTGAAGCTGACCTGGATGCTCATCGTGAGATCGGCGCCGCGCGCGGGGCGCGGCTGGCCCCATCCGTTGAAGCCGGCGAAGCCCGTCTGGTTCGGGTCCCACTGGGTCCCGAACGCGCCCTCGCCGCGCAGGATGGAGTCGATGATGCTCTGCCAGTCCATGGCGCCGACGTTCACGCCGCCCGCGCCGGCCCTGCCGGCGCCGCCGCCCATGTACGCGCCGTACTTGAGCGCCTGGTCGTACTCGGCGCGCTTCTTCGCGTCCGACAGCACCTCGTAGGCCTGGCTGATCTTCTTGAACTGCTCGGCGTCGCCGCCGGCGTCAGGATGATATTTGACGGCGAGCTTGCGGAACGCCTTGTTGATCTCGTCTGCCGAGGCATCCTGCGACACGCCGAGGACCTCGTAGAGGTTCTTCTCACTCGCCATGGTGCACCTCTCTTCTCGTTCCCCGATGAAGGGCCGCGCCGAGCAGGATCTGCCCGACGCGGCCCTCAAGGGTCACTCCGATGGTTCGCACGCCACGCCGCCGTGCGGGCGGGGACGGCACGTGCGTGCCGCTACGCCTCGCCCTTCGCGTCGGCCGCCTCGGCCGGGCGGCGCGGGCCGCCCTTCGTGACGGTGACCATCGCCGGGCGGATCACGCGGCCTCCCATGCGGTAGCCCTTCTGGTACACGTCGCGAACCGTCTCGTCGTAGGCGGACGGATCGTCCACGTGGCCGACCGCCTGCTGCTCGTGCATGTTGAACGGCTCGCCGGCGGGGTCGATCACCGACACGCCGGCCTTCTCAAACACGCCGACCAGCTTGGTGTGGACAGCCTGGATGCCATCAACGAACTGGGAGAACGCGCCCTCCGGCTGTGCCGTCGCGGCATGGTCAAGCGCGCGCTCCAGATCGTCCACGACGGGGAGCAGCTTGGTCACGAGCGACTCGGCGGCGCGGGCGCGCTCCTCCTCGCGCTCGCGGGCGGTGCGCTTGCGGAAGTTGTCCCACTCGGCCTCCAGGCGGACGCAGCGGTCGCTTGCCTCCTTGGCCGCGGCGCGGGCAGCCCGCAGGTCCTCCAGGGAGAACACCTCGTCGTCGGAGTCCACGGGATCGTCGATGACGGTCGCGTCGGCCTCCACCTCGTCGCCCGCCTCGTCCGCGGGCGCGGCCTCGGCCGCCTGGTCGGCGACCGTGGCCTCGTCCTGCGGCGCGTCCTGCGCCACCGGGTCGACCGCCGCGTCCTTCGCGGAGTCCTTCTCCTCGTCAGGATTGACGACTTCGACCTTCATGACTAGTTCTCCTTCTTGCCCTTGGCGTCATCGTCGACGACCTCGTAGTCGGCGTCGACCACGTCGTCACCGCCGGCGTTCGCGGTGGTGCCGGCGCCGGGGTTGGCGCCCGCGTTGGCGGACTGGGCGTTCGCGTCGGAGTAGACGATCTCGGCCAGCTTGTAGCCGACCTGCTTCAGCTCCTCGCCCGCGGACTTGATGGCCTCCATGTCGGTGCCCTCAAGCGCCTTCTTGGCCTTGTCGATGGCGTCGTTGGCCTGCTGCTTCAGGTCGGCGCTCACCTTGTCGCCGAGCTCGTTGAGCGTCTGCTCGGTGGAGTAGACCAGCGAGTCGGTCTGGTTGCGCGCCTCCACCTCGTCCTTCTGCTTCTTGTCCTCCTCCGCGTGGGCCTCGGCGTCCTTGACCATGCGGTCGACCTCGTCGTCGGAGAGCGCGGTGGAGC
>CACZRK010000442.1 GCA_902783515.1 uncultured Coriobacteriaceae bacterium
CGAGGACTGGCTGGGCACCGAGCCGACCATCGCCGAGGACGAGATCACCGAGACCGTGGACACCGACATCGTGATCGTGGGCGCCGGCAACGGCGGCATGGCCGCCGCCGCGTACGCCGCCGCGAACGGCCTGGACTTCCACGTGGTGGAGAAGTACTCCTCCGTCGGCGACACCCGCCACTGGTTCGGCGCCATCGACTCCGAGGCCGCCAAGGAGGCCGGCGCGGAGCCGGTCGACCGCAAGAAGCTGCTCTCCGAGATCAGCCGCTTCGCGTCCGGCAAGATCAACCAGCGCGTCGTGCGCACCTGGATCAACGAGTCGGCCGACATGTTCTCGTTCGTGAAGGGCGTCGTGGAGAGCGACCTCATCGGCTACGGCCCCGTCGCCTTCACCTCCGGCGAGGCGTCCCACTGGCCCGACGAGTGCAACGAGCAGAACACCGTGTACTTCTTCCCGGAGTGCGAGCACAACTACCGCGCCGAGGAGACCAAGGTCAAGCTGCAGCGCAACGAGGCCTTCCAGAAGTACGTGGAGAGCAAGGGCTACGAGATCGACTTCAACCGTGGCCTCGCCAAGCTCGAGCGCGAGGACGGCGGCCGCGTGACCGGCATCATCGCCCAGGACCAGGAGGACGGCCACTTCGTCCGCTACAACGCCAAGAAGGGCGTCCTGCTCGCCTGCGGCGGCTACCCGGGCAACCCCTACATGATGCAGCAGCTTGACCCGCTGGGCACGCAGGCCACCACGGCGAGCAGCTACACGCCGCGCGATCGCGGCATGGGCATCCGCGCGGCCGTGTGGGCGGGCGCCGACATGGACAAGGAGGCCGCGCCGATGCTCTTTGACCGCGGCATCGTCGCCCCCGGCGTGGACGGCGGCTACGTGGACAACCCCAAGGCCTTCGGCGGCAAGGAGTTCCCCGGCACGGTCAAGCAGTACAACCCCGGCACGCAGCCGTTCCTGAAGGTCAGCCGCAACGGCGAGCGCTTCATGAACGAGAGCCAGCCCTACAACGACGCCCCGTACGCCGCGCAGAACCAGCCGGGCCACGTGTACGCGCAGATCTGCGACGCGAACGTCTACGACGACATCATGCGCTTCCACACCGTCGGCTGCTCCGCGCAGTCCCAGAACCAGGACTACCTGACCAAGCAGATGGAGACCCAGGCGGCGGCCGGTCTGCTCATGAAGGCCGACACGATCGAGGAGCTCGCGGACAAGCTCGGCTTCGCCGGCGAGGCCAAGGAGACCTTCCTCGCGACCGTCGACCGCTACAACGAGCTCTTTGACGCGCAGGACGACGAGGACTTCGGCAAGCCCTCCGTGCGTCTCTCCGAGATCCGCACCGCGCCGTTCTACGGCTGCTGGCTCGGCTCCTCCCTGCTCACGACGCTGCAGGGCATCAAGATCAACGAGAAGACGCAGGCGCTGGACAAGGACTGCAAGCCGATCGAGGGCCTCTACGTCTGCGGTGACAACTCGGGCAGCTTCTTCGCGAACAACTACCCGTGCCTGATGCCGGGCCTGGCCTGCGGTCGCACGATGACCGAGGGCATCAAGGCTATCAAGCAGATGGGCGGCCTGGAGTAGGGCCGCGCCGAACCCGCCGGACATGCCCGCGCGTCCCCGCCGCCGATGCGGCGAGGGGGTGCGGGGTGAGCCGGCACACGGCGGCACGAGCGACACGACATAACACCGGGCGCCCCGCCGCGGACCAGCGGCGGGGCGCCCCTGTGCGTTCGGCGTTCGTCAGGCGCCTCGCGTCCGGGAGCCGTCGGCCGGCATGTTCGGGTCACCCCCGCGCGCGCCGCCCACGCGACCGGCGGCGACGCGCGCGTCCACAAGGTCGATGAGCTCCTGCTGGGAGTGGACGCCGAGCTTCGCGTACACGTGCCTGATGTGCGACTTGACGGTGTTGCGCGACAGGACGAGCTCCTCCTGGATGTGCGCGTTGTTGCGCCCCCGCGCGAGCAGTTCCAGCACGTCGCGCTCGCGTGGGGAGAGGCCGCCGTCTCGAGCGAGCCCCGCGCACGCGCCGCGCAGCGTCTCGCCGGCCGTCGGCGCCGCGGCCTCGGCGATCTCGCGGGGCACGGAGAGCGGCCGCACGGGCTGGATGCCGTTGATCGTGTCGTCAAAGCTGAAGTCGTGCATGACGAAGAGGGTGTACGCGAGCAGCGCCCCCGTCGTCAGGGCGCACACGAGCAGCGCGGCGTCGGTGCCGCCGGTCGCGCTCACGAGGATGCCCACGTTCGCGCCGGCCGTCGTCCCCAGGGTGTTCACGCACACGCCGGTCGCGAGCACGGGCACGGTGCCGAGGCGGTTGCGCCGGGCGGTCGCGAGCAGCACGCAGTCGATGAGCACGTTGGCGGTGGCGCCGGCGACCGCGAGGAAGTCGCTCGCGAGCCAGCCGAACGAGCCGAGGGGCACCACGAGGAACCCGAGGACGTCAAAGAGGACCGCGAGCGCGTACAGCCGCCCGAAGCCCTGACGCAGCCTCGCCCGCAGGTGCGCGGCCCCCCAGCCAGCGAGCGCCGCGAGCGTCAGCACGCTGACGGCCGTGCTCGCGATGACGCCCCCGCCGGAGCCGAAGCGCAGCGTGAAGCCGTAGGCGATCTTCAGGAAGAAGAGGCTGACGAACAGCGTGCTCGTGACGGGCAGGTAGGCGGCCGGCTGGGTGATGGCCGCGTCGGCGAGCGCCGGGCCCGCGGCGGCGTCGCGCAGGGTCGGCCGGGCGAGCGGCAGCGCGCAGGCGAAGGACCCCGCCAGGCAGGCGGCCATGAGGGCGGTCGTGACGACGGGCGAGGGCGCCGCGGGGCCGACGAGGTGCGCGACCAGCCGGCTCGCCGCCATCGCCGCGGGCACGACGACCACGGCGACCCGCGTCTCCAGGCGACAGCACGCGGTCATGGCAAGGATGATCAGCCAGGCGATCCCGACGCCCATGAGGCTCGCGGCGACCGACGAGAGCCACCCGACGCGCGTGACGACGACGTCGATCATGACGAGGGCGAAGCCGACCACGCCCGCGACGAGGGCGCCGACGCTCACGGCCGGGCGTGCGACGAACGACGGGCGCCGCAGCGCGCACACGAGCACGACCACGCCCACGAATGCCTCCGTCAGCGTCATCTGGTCGCGCGCGCCCGCGTACACGCTCGTGATGACGGGCAGCAGCGACGAGTTGAGCAGGTCGCCGCGCAGCTTGCACAGCAGGAGCGCGCCAAACGCGAGGGCGACGACGCGGGTGCCATCGAGCCTTCTCATGCGCGCCCCCCATCGCACGCCCGTCGCCGCGCGGCCTCCCCGCGCGCCGCCGCCCATGATACGACGCCCCCGGCGGCCTAGGCGACCTCGTCCGGCCCGACGGCCTCAAAGCGCCAGCGCTGACGAATCGCCGGGTACTTGGCGTGGTCCACCTCGCCCATGAACATGGCGTACGGGCGGACCCAGACGCCGTACGGCGGATAGAGCGCCTCATAGGCGACGAGCGCCTCCTGCGTCTCGGAGTGATGGACCACCCCGAGGTAGCGGTACAGGTAGCGCGGGTTGCCGGCGGCCCGCTCGGCGGCCGGGACGGTCTCGCGCTTGAAGTGGCGCACGACGGCGCCGGGGGTGAGCGGCGGGTGCGTGGCGGACGCGCCCGTGTCAGCACCCGCGTCAGCGCAAGTGCCCGTGCCCGTGGTCTCGTCTGCCATGATCGATCCTCTCTCGCGTGGTTGCGTCGGCCGCGGCCGACGTCGTGGCGCGCCCGCACGCCGTGTCGTGCGTGACGTTCGTGACGCATGCTATGGTAGCGGGCGGCTGACGACGGCGTGACGACGATGGGGGTGCGGATGGCGCGGACGGGAATGGCGGGCGAGGGCGACGGCGGCGCTGCCGACGGGCGTGCCAAGGACGTCGCGACGGCCGATGACGTCGAGAGGCCCGTCCGCCTGGTCGGGCGCCTCCCGGGGGGCGTGCTGTCGTTTCGGGTCGCGCGGCCGATGACGGCCCGGGACGCCCTCGTGGCGCTCGGCCTCTCGCGGCCCGTGATCGCGCGCGCCTTCGGCGCACGCGCGCTGCGGGCGGGCGCGGACGACGCGGGCGGCGAGGCGCTGCACGAGCGCGCGCCGCTCGCGGCAGGCGGTGTCTTCTCGCTGACGCCGCAGGTCACGCATCACGCCGGGCCGACAAGCGACGCGCCCGTCACCGTGCTGTACGAGGACTGGTTCGTGCTCGCGGCGGAGAAGCCCCAGGGCCTTCTCGTCCACGGCGACGGCAGCGACGCCGAGACGCTGACGGCCCGCGTGCAGGGTCACCTCGCGCGTCAGTGCGCCCCCGGCGCCGCGCCGGTCGCGCAGGCCCTGCAGCGCCTTGACGTGCAGACGTCGGGAATCGTGCTCTTCTCCAAGCTCGAGGAGTTCCAGCCGCTGTTCGACCGCCTCATTGCCGGCGCCGACGGCGCACGGGCGCGCAAGACGTACCTCGCGCTCGTGGCGGGCGCGTTCCCTGCCGGCAGGCTCACCCTGCGGGACCCCATCGGCCGCGACCGCCACGACGCGCGCCGCATGCGCGTCAGCGCGACCGGTCAGGCCGCCCTGACCGAGGTCACGCGCATCGGGGTCTTCGCGCCGGACGGGCGCGGCGGGCTGAAGCCGTGCCTCCCTGCGGACGACGCGTCGCGCGGCCGTGCCTCCGCCCTCGCCCCCGGGCGCTACTCGCTGTTGGAGGTCACGCTCGGCACCGGGCGTCGCCACCAGATTCGCGTGCACCTGGCGGCGCATGGGTTCCCCATCGTGAATGACCCGCTATACGGGCGCCTCGACCGCGGCCCACTCGCCGGCGCCGGCCTCATGCTGCACGCCTGGCGTGAGTCGTTCGTGCATCCCGTGACCGGCGAGGTTGTCAGCATCCAGACGACGTGGCCGCAGCGATTTCCCCGGTGGGACGGCTGATCGACGCATGACGGTCCGCTGACGTAACCTGCCTTGACAGCGCGTGCAGCTGCAGTATACTCGCGTATCATATGAACAGATGCTCATATGTGTTATGCTTCACATGCACGGGAGATGGGGAGGAGTGAGATGACCGAGGCGGAATGTGTCAAGGACGCCGTCGTCGCCGCTGGTTCCGACGCGCGTGTCGGCGCGGACGGCCGCGCGGGTACCGCGCCGCAGGCGTGCGGCTGCTGCGAGCAGGCCGGCACCGTCGACTGCTCGCTGTTTGACGAGGTCCCGGACGACGAGATCCTCTACGACCTTGCCGACCTGTTCAAGGTGTTCAGCGACACGACGCGCATCAGGATCCTCTTCTCGCTCATGAGGACCGAGCTGTGCGTGGCGGACATCGCGCAGGAGACGGCGTCCACCCAGAGCGCCGTCTCTCACCAGCTGCGGATCCTCAAGCAGGCGCATCTCGTGAAGTTCCGGCGCGACGGACGCAACATCCTGTACTCGCTGGCAGACGACCACGTGTACACGATGCTTGCGCAGGGCATGACGCACGTCTGCGAGTGACGGGGCGCGCCCGTGCGGGGCGCCGCTGAGGCGCGGGCGTGCGCGATCGAACGAATCGAGCGACGAAAGGACGCACCATGCATAAGGTTATCAAGCTTGACGGTGATATCTGCGCGAACTGCGCAAGCAAGATCGAGGACCAGATCAAGAAGATCGATGGCGTTGAGAACGTCCGCGTCAACGCGATGACCCTGAAGTTCACGCTCGACGCCGATGATGACAAGTTTGACGACATTCTCGATGAGTCCGTGCGCATCTTCGGCAAGATCGAGCCGAGCTGCGAGGTCCTCGTCTAGCGGTGCGAAGGCGCATCGGAGGCTGCGGCTGACCCCTGGGTCGGGCCGCAGCCTCTCTTTATGCCAGACAAATGAACATATGAACAGACGTGCATAATAATGAGGAGCGGGTTGACGACGGGCTGACGGGTACGGACGACGGCCTGACGTCGAGATGACGGAGAGCGGGGGCGCGAGGGATGAGGGATGGCAGGAAGACGGACGCACGATGGCAGCGCGCGCAGGGCGCGATGACAAAGCGGCAGCGCGCGTGGCGCAACCGCATCCTCGTCGCGCTCGCGCTCTTCGTGGTTGCGATGGTGCTTGACGAGAGCGGCGCCCTCACGGCGCTGTTCGGGACGCCGGGCGACGTGTACGCGGCGTTCGTGATCTTCCTGGTCCCGTATCTCGTCAGCGGCTACGACGTGCTGGCGCTTGCGTTCAAGGGCATCATTCACGGCGAGGCGTTTGACGAGCACCTGCTGATGTCCATCGCGACGATCGGCGCGTTCGCGCTGGTGCTGTTTCCCGACGCCGGCCCCCACATGGCCGAGGGCGCGGCCGTCATGCTGTTCTACCAGGTGGGCGAGCTGTTTCAGAGCTACGCCGTCGGCAAGTCGCGCAAGTCGATCGCCGCGATGATGGACATCGCGCCTGACTACGCCAACGTCATGCGCGACGGCAGGCTGACGCAGGTCGACCCTGACGAGCTGGCGGTCGGCGACGAGTTCGTCGTCAAGCCGGGCGAGCGCATCCCGCTGGACGGCGTCGTCGTCAAGGGCTCGTCGCAGGTTGACACGGCCGCCCTCACGGGCGAGAGCGTCCCGCGTCAGGCGGCCGTCAACGACGAGGTCATCTCCGGCTGCGTCAACATGACGGGCGTCCTCACCGTGCGCGCCACCAAGCCGTTCGGCGAGTCCACGGTCAGCCGCATCCTTGAGCTCGTGGAGAACGCGAGCGACAAGAAGGCCCGCACCGAGAGCTTCATCACCCGCTTCGCGCGCGTCTACACGCCGGCGGTCACCGGCCTGGCCGTGCTGCTCGCCGTCATCCCGCCGCTCCTCTTCGGCGGCTCGTGGAGCGACTGGATCTTCCGCGGCCTGACGTTCCTGGTCGTGTCCTGCCCGTGCGCCCTGGTCATCTCCGTCCCGCTCTCGTTCTTCGGCGGCATCGGCGGCTCGTCGCGCATCGGCGTCCTTATCAAGGGCGGCAACTACCTGGAGGCCCTCGCCCGCGTGGACACGGTGGTGTTCGACAAGACCGGCACCCTGACGAACGGCACGTTCTCGGTCGTCGCGGTGCACCCGTCCGAGGGCGTCGCCGACGAGCGGGGCGTCGCCTACGACGCCGACCGCGTGCTTGCCCTGGCCGCGCACGCCGAGGCGTTCTCCGACCACCCGATCGCCGGGTCGGTGCGCGACGCGTACGCCGCGGGAGGCGACGGGGCGCGCAAGATCGACGACGCGCGCGTCACCGACGTCCACGAGCAGGGCGGCCATGGCGTGCGGGCGCTCGTCAGCGAGCCGTCAGCCGACGGTCTGACGTCAGCCAGTCGCGCGGTGCTCGTCGGCAACGACAAGCTCATGGCGGAGAACGGCATCGACTGCACGCCGTGCGAGCTCACGGGCACGATCCTGCACGTCGCGCACGACGGGCGCTACATCGGCCACATCGTGATCGCCGACGTCGTGAAGGAGGACGCGGCGGAGGCGATCAGGCGGCTCCACGAGGCGGGCGTCACCAAGACCGTCATGCTCACCGGCGATCGGGAGGAGGTCGCCGCGGCCGTCGCGAAGCGTCTCGGCATTGACGAGTATCACGCCCAGCTGCTGCCGCAGGACAAGGTCGCGCAGGTGGAGCGCCTGCTGGCCGACGAGGCCGCCCGCGGCACCGACCGCCATGGCCAGGCGCGTCACAAGCTGGCGTTCGTCGGCGACGGCATCAACGACGCGCCCGTCCTCATGCGCGCCGACGTCGGCATCGCGATGGGCGTCATGGGCAGCGCCGCCGCCATCGAGGCCGCCGACGTCGTGCTGATGGACGACAAGCCGAGCAAGATCGCCGCGGCGATCCGCGTCGCGCGCAAGACCATGGGCATCGTCTGGCAGAACATCGTGTTCGCGCTCGGCGTCAAGCTGCTGATCCTCGTGCTGGCGGCGATCGGCCTGGCAAGCATGTGGATGGCCGTCTTCGGCGACGTGGGCGTCGCGGTCCTCGCGATCCTGAACGCCATGCGCTGCATGAACGTCAAGAAGATGGCGAGGTAGGGGAGCGGGGCGCGCGGCGGGGGCGGGGACGGTTCCGCGGGGCGGTCCCGCCGGGCGGGCTCGCGGCGGCGTCGCTCAGCTCCCGGCCGACCGTCCGGACGGCCGTCCTCTCTGCGGCAGGCCGACCTCGTCGTGCCACGGCCGGCCTGCTGGTCGGACCGACCCCTACGATGGTGAACTGCCCTTGACGAGGTCGATGATCTCCTGCTTCGAGTGCCTGTCGGTCTTTCGGTAGATCGACTGGATATGGGACTTCACGGTATTGATCGATACGTACAGTTCGCTCGCGATGCGCTGATTCGTATACCCCTGAGCGAGCAGGGCGAGCGTCTCGGTCTCCCGGCCCGTGAGGTCGTACGTCTGCGCCAGTCCTTTGCATATCTCGTTGAGGGGTGCGCCCGCGCCCCCGGTTGCCGCCTCGTCGCCGGGGAAATGCCCGCGGAGGTCGTCGCTGTCGGACTCGTCCGGCCGCTTAGCGGACAGCGAGCCTGCGACGACGCCGCGCGTCCGCGCTGACCCCGCGCCGACCTGCGGCATTGATCCCGCGAGGCCATATCCCAGAATGGCGAATGCCGCGCCGAGCAGGATCATGCCGATGGCGACGGTGACCGTCACGACTGCGGGATCGATGATACTGGCCTGCCGCGTGAGCATACGTGTTGTGTCTATCACCGCCCGTGCGAGCCCGAAGCCGGCGCCGAGGTACAGCGGGGCCGTGCGCACGACATCCGTGCCGTCGTCGATGGCGGCCTCGCAGATGTAGACAAGGAGCATGACATAGACGACACGCCTACCGGCCGTGATGACGTCAGAGGCGAGGTCGACCTTGCTCTCGCCCGCGGAGACGGCGATGAAGCATGCGAGGGAGAACACCACGAGGACGCCCGGCCACAGCAGGGCATGCAGCGACGGAACCCTGTTCGCGAAGTGAACGACGCCTGCGACGGCGAGGCCGATCGCCGCTGTCTGGGCGGCACGCGTCAGCGCCATGTTTGCATAGTGGCTGGATTCGGCCGTGTAGATCCCGGCGAGGAAGGCGGAGACTACCACGATCGCGACGATCGAGATGAGGTGCGCCGTCTGACGCATGGGCACGGGTCGCCACCCTCGCGCCTCGTCCGATGGCGTCCCCGCGGCCGCAGCGGGCGCGTCGGGGCCTCGGTCCGTCGTCTGGACGACGGGCGCGAGCGCGAACGCGAGCAGGATGCTCGAGACGAGAGGGACGAACGGCAGAATGACGGCGTCGACCCCGAGGACTGACGCGGGAATGACGAGCACGTGCATGGCGATATACGAGAGGACGGCGAGCGTGGGGAGACTTTCGGTCACCTTATGTGCGCGCAGCCGAGTATATGCAACGCACCAGCCCGTCGTTAGGAGGATGCACGCCATGGCTGAGAACGGCGGGGCTACCGCCGTTGCGACGGGCTGCTCGGGGATGCGCGTCAGCACGAACGAAGCGACCGACGACACGAATGCGACGAAGGCCGGCAGCAGGCGATAGCTGCGCATGATCTCGCGGGGCAGCTTTGGCATGGCACTGGCACCCACACCGAGCAGGACGATGAAGGCGTCCAGGATCAGCTGCTCGGGTGTGTTCGCGGTCGGGGCGGGATAGGCCTTGAGGATCCACTCCCCGCGGAAGATTCCCCAGTACGCGAGGAGGCCGAGGAAGAGGAGCAGTTTGTGCGTCCGCAGCGACATGTGGGGTTCCTTACGTCCAGTAGGTGTTGCGCCATCTGGATGCCGATCGGCGAGGGGGGCCTCTCCCGTCTCGGGGGCATGGCGTCGCCGTCAACTATGACGCGTGCCGTGGACGGGTGAGGGTGCATTTCCATGGGTGATGGACAAGAACACCCGGGGTGCACGACGGCGTCCCGCGCACGACGGGTGCGTGCCGGCCGTGCGCCGGATTCGTCTTGACAGGCCGCCGCCTGCGTCTTTCCCGCAGCGCACCGCCCATGGCGCATGACTTTCCCCTCTCGCCCGCTTGGGGTGGAACGGTGCGGTGGCGCAGACGGCACCATGGGGGCGCACGTCATGGCATGCGTCGGACGCCGGCGCATGCGATCGAGTCCCATGAAGAGAGGGGTTTGAGAATGGAAAGCGCATTCACCCGCAGGTACTTCGTGAACGCAGGCGCGGTCGCCGGGCTGGGCCTGGCGGCGCTCGGCGTCTCCTCCGCACGGGCCGCCGAGGGGAAGGGCGGCTCTGCCGCCGCGGACGGCGAGAGCGCCGTCCGCACGGCTTCGAGCGCCTACGACCTCACCCCCATCGACGAGGCCAAGCTCATGCCCGAGGAGCTCGGCCAGCAGTGGCACGAGTTCAAGGACAGCTGTGGCCCGCTGTACCCCGGCTACGCCCACTTCGACGAGTACCTCGACTTCATCCAGAGCACGCTCGAGGACTACGGGTGCGTGGACACGCTCACACACGAGTGGGACATGGAGTCGTACTTCGTCGACGACTGGCCCGAGCATGACAACGGCTGCATGACGCTGAGCGTCGACGGCGAGGACATCCCGGTCCCGACCAACGTGCGCCTGACCGGCGACGAGGACCACCAGGACGCCGAGGGCGAGCTGCTGTTCGTGGACATCGACACCGACCCCGAGAAGGTCAAGGAGGACGCCTACGCGGGGAAGGTCCTCGTGTGCAAGACGGCGTCGATGCCCGAGCCTCCCTACGAGGACAGCTTCATCAAGTCGTATGTCGTCACCGACACCAACTACCGCAGCGACCCCGAGCCGCCCGCCCCGATGATCCAGCGGGTCGACCCGACCGTCAACACCTCGTGGAACAACCGCTGGGACTTCGGTCAGTGGAGCAAGGCGGACAAGCTCGTGAAGGCCGGCGGCGCGGTGGCGGGCGTCATCGTGTCGAACCTCACCTACGGCAACCTCTACGGCCTGATCGACCGGCAGTCCTTCCGCAACCCGGCGCCCGTCATTGTGGTCGACCGCAAGCAGGGCGACAAGCTCGTCGAGGCGTGCCAGGAGGGCAAGAGCGCAAAGGTGCACCTCGCCGCCCAGTACCTCAAGGCGAAAAATCATAACTTCCTGACGTTCCTGCCGGGGAAGAACTACGGCACAGACGCTGACGAGTACATCACGATCAACACGCACTCGGACGCGATGAACCTCACCCAGGACAACGGCGCCCTGGGCCTGCTCGGCGTCTTCCACTACTTCAGCCAGATCCCCCAGGAGCGTCGCGCGAAGACCCTCGTCGCCTGCGTCGACACCCGCCACTTCATCGAGGGGTTCGAGAATAAGAACTTCCAGCATGACCCCTACCAGGTGTTCAGCGACGTCATCCCCAAGGTCAGCGTCACGATCGGCATGGAGCACCTCGGCGAGATGGAGGGTGCCGAGGACTACGAGCAGGACACCATCGTCCCGACCGGCAACCCCGAGTTCTCGTTCATGAAGGCCGACGACAACGACTGGTGCGCCCGCGTCCTGATCCAGGCCGCGATCGACTCCGGCCTCGAGCGCGCGGACGTCAAGATCGACGGGCGGCCGGGCAATGCCGGCATGCCCAAGAGCCTCGTGCGCGCCGTTCAGGCGTCCACGCACCGGCTCGGGTGCTGCGTCATCGGCGAGGCGGGCAACTGGCCGGGCGCGCACACCCAGGAGTACACGGGCCTGAAGTTCTTCAGCGCAAAGAAGTTCCGCGACGAGGTCGCCACGTGGACCCAGGTGACGAGCAACTTCATGGACGTCGACTCCATCGTGTACAACATCGTGTGGAGCAACATCAACACGGGCATCCGTGCCATGGGCGAGGCCGAGGACATCTCCTCGACCGCGACCGAGGGCCTGCTGGGCAACGTCGCGAGCATCTTCACCCAGGTCGAGGCGGGCGCGTACGACGTCGCCGCGCGGCGCCTGGAGAAGGAGACGGCGGGTGCCATCAGGCAGCTGGTTGCCGAGGACTACGACTTCGACCGCGAGCTGCCGGGAGAGGGTGCCCTCGACGCCGGGTCGTTCATGCTCGGCGGCACGGAGATCCCGGAGGGGTACGAGGCCCTGGCGACCTACAAGTACGTCATGCAGGCGATTGACCTGCTGAACGCCAAGTCGGAGATGTAGCGAGGAAAGCCCTGCGCTGGCGGCATGGTCGCCGCAGGCGCGGGGCACCCGCGC
>CACZRK010000443.1 GCA_902783515.1 uncultured Coriobacteriaceae bacterium
CGGCGTGGTGGGGGAGTCCGGGTCGGGGAAGTCGACGCTGGGCGCGATGCTCGGCGGGCTGCTGGAGCCGACGGCCGGCGACGTCCTGCTCGACGGCGTCCCGCTCGCGCGGATGGGCCGCCGCGAGCGCCGTGAGACGGTGGCCCAAAGGGTGCAGTTCATCTTTCAGGACCCCACCGGTTCCCTCAACCCAAGCTTTACGGTTAGACGCGCGATCGAGGATCCCCTGCGCGTGCTCTCGCCCGAGCTCTCTCGCGCCGGGCGCGCACGCGCCTGCGAGGAGGCGCTCGAGCGCGTCGGGCTGCCGCGCGCGACGCTCGACCGCCGGCCGCGCGAGCTTTCCGGTGGGCAGGCGCAGCGCGTGGCGATCGCGCGGGCGCTGGTGTGCGCGCCCGACGTCATCGTCTGCGACGAGTGCACGTCGGCCCTGGACGTGTCGGTGCAGGCGCAAATTCTTAACCTTCTAGTTGAGCTTCAGAGAACGCTCGGCACGGCCTACGTCCTCATCTCGCACGACATGGCCGTGGTCGCCCACATGGCCGACGACGTCCTCGTCATGCGCGCGGGTAGGGCGGTGGAGGCGGGGCCGTGCCAGCGGGTGCTTGACGCGCCGACGGACCCCTACACGCGTCGGCTCGTCGAGGCGGCGGAGGCGATGCGCCCGTGATGCGCCTGAGCGCGATCGGCTGCTGGGGCGGCTCGCCGCGCGTCGGCGGCGCATGCGCGGGCTACCTCGTGGAGTGCGGGCGCGACGCGGTCCTGCTCGACTGCGGGCCGGGCGTCTGCGCGACGCTGCCGCGCGTCCGTGCGCTGACTGACGTCGACGAGGTCGTGGTGAGCCACGCCCACTACGACCACGTGAGCGACGCTGGCGCGCTCATGTACGCCCGCCTCGTGCACCGGCAGCTGGGGATGACGACGCGCGACCTCACGTTCCACGCGCCCGCCGCGTGCGGGCGCGACGAGCTCGCGCGCCTCGCCATGCCCGGCGCGTCGCGCGTCATCGGCGTCGAGGCCGGCGACGAGGTTCGCGTCGGCGGCCTGCGCGTCGCGACGCGCCTGACGTCGCATCCCGTCCCGTGCCTGGCGCTGCGCGTCAGCGACGAGACCGGCGCGACGCTGGGCTACACCGCAGACGGGGCGCTCACCGACGACCTGGCGTCGTTTCTCGCCGACGTGGACGTGCTCGTGACGGAGTGCAGCCTCTACCCGGGGCATGACGGGCGTGCCATGGGGCACATGAGCTGTGACGACGTCATCGAGCTCCAGAGGGCGTCGCGCCCGGCGCACCTGCTGCTCACGCACCTGCCGATCTATGGTGACCCGGCGGAGATGCTCAGTCGCGTGCGCGGCGCCGTGACGGGCGCTACCGTGGACATCGCGTGCCCCGCGGCCTCGCACGGGATCTCGGACATCGGCCCCCGCGCGGCGGCGCGCGAGGTGCGGGGCATCGTGACCATGGACGTTGCCGCCGCGGGAGCGCCGGCCTGACGCCGGCGCGCCCGTGGCGTGAGGGAAGGGGATGGCGTCGTGACGCAGACTGACGACCCGCAGGCGACGGGGTCGCCCGAGGCGGCGACCGAGGTGCGGATGGTGCTCGTGCGCCACGGGTTCTCCGCGTCCAACAAGATCCACGTCTTCAGCGGGATGAACGACGTGAGCCTGACGCCCGAGGGCGCCGAGGAGGTGCGCGCGTACCGGGCACGCGGCCTCTATCCGACGACGCAGCGGCATTACTCGTCGCCGCTTCGACGCTGCCTGCAGACGTTTCGCGCGGCGTACGGCGAGGACTGCCCGCTTGACGGGGTCCTGGACGAGTTCCACGAGGTGAGCTTCGGGTCGCTCGAGGGGCGCGGGCTGAGCGACGACGACTCGATGCGCCTGTGGCACAGCTGGCTGGAGGGCACCGCGTACGCGGCAAGCTTCGGCGTGGAGCCGTACGCCGACGCGCGCGCCCGCGGCGCCAACGCGGTCCGCGGGCTCGCGCGCTCCTGCGCGCGGGAGGGGGTCGCAACGGTGACGGTCGTGACGCACTCCGCCATCATGCGCGCCGCCCTCGCCGGGCTGGCGGGGCTTGACGAGCAGGGATGGCTCTCCCTGCGCGTGCCGAACGGCATGGGCTATGACCTGCGCCTGACGTGCGCGGACGGCGAGGCGCGCCTGAGGCGGGCGATTCCGCTCGACCCGGCGGCACCCGCCGACGCCGTGGTCGTTCCCCGGCCTGATGCGCGATAGGGCGCGGGGGCGCCGCGGCTCGGCTCTTTGTGTGAGACCCGCGCGCGGGGCGCGCCCCCTGCGCGCCGCTCGCCGGCGCGGCGCGTATGCTGGGACGCGTGCCCGTGTCGCC
>CACZRK010000444.1 GCA_902783515.1 uncultured Coriobacteriaceae bacterium
GGGAGCCTGCGGACGCGGGCGTCGCGCCGGGCGACGGGAACGACGGCGGCGCGCAGGCCGACGGGCGCGCGCAGGACGCGGCCGTCTCGGTGGGGGAGCGCATCGGCGGCTCGGCGGCGCTCATCAGCGTCTGCGTCATGATCTCGCGCGTCACGGGCTTCATCCGCACGTGGGCGATGGGCTTCGCGATGGGCACGACCCTGCTCTCGTCGTCCTACCAGGTCGCGTGCAACCTTCCCAACCAGCTCTACGAGCTGGTCATGGGCGGCATGCTCGTGACGGCGTTCCTGCCGGTCTACGTCTCGCTGCGCAAGCGCGAGGGCCAGCGGCGCGCCAACGAGTACGCGTCCACGCTGCTCGGGCTCGTCGTGATCGTGCTGGGCGCGGTGGCGCTGCTCGCGACGCTGTTCGCGCCGCAGGTCGTCTACACGCAGATGTTCCTGAACCCGTCGGGTGACCGCGAGCTCGTGACGTACTTCTTCCGGTTCTTCGCGATCCAGCTGCTGTTCTACGGCGTGAGCGCCGTGGTCGGCGGCCTGCTGAACGCCGAGCGCGACTACGTGTGGAGCTCGGCGGCGCCGATCGCGAACAACGTCGTGGTCATCGCCGTGATGTTCGCCTACGTGTTCATCGGCCCGCGCGACCCCGAGCTGGGCAAGCTGCTCGTGGCGGTCGGCACGCCGGTCGGCGTCCTCACGCAGATGTGCATCCAGATCCCGCCGCTCGCGCGCTCGGGAATACGCCTGCGGCCGCACATTGACCTGCACGACCCGGCGCTGCGCGAGACGCTGTCCCTGGGCGTGCCGACGATCGTCGTGACGGTCGCCTCGTTCGTGACGGTCTCGGTCCAGAACGCCTCGGCGATGGCCATCTCCGACGCCGGCTCCTCGGTGCTGTTCTACGCCCGCCAGTGGTTCACGCTGCCGTACGCGTTCCTGTCCGTCCCGCTCACGACGACGCTGTTCACCGAGCTCTCGGACATGGCGGCCGACGACGACGTGCGTGGCCTGCGCACCGCCATCTGCGGCGGCACGCGCCAGAGCCTGTACTTCATGATCCCGTTCGCGTTCTACCTCGCCGTCTTCTCGGTGCCGCTCGTGTCGCTGTTCTGCGCGGGCGCCTTCACGCAGGACAGCGTGCGCATGGTCGCGGGCTACCTGGCGTGGATGGCCGTCTCGCTGCCGTTCTACGCGCTGTTCATGTTCATGCAGAAGGTCTTCAGCTCGCTGCGCCGCATGCGCTTCTACGCGATCGTGAACGTGGTGGCCTCGGTCATCCAGGTCGTCTTCACGCTCGCGCTGCCGCTCGGCGTCGGCGCCTGGCAGGGGGTGGGCATCAACGGCATCGCGATGGCGCAGACGCTGTTCTTCCTCGTCGGTGACGTCTGCTGCTACGTCTACCTGCGGCGCGAGATCGGCGACATCGGCATGGCGAGCGTGGCGCGCAGCGCGTGGTCGTCGCTGGCGCTCGGCGCGCTCGGCGCCGTGGCGGGGTGGCTCGCGCTCGCGGGCCTCGCGGCGCTGTTCGGCGAGATCGGCAGCTCCATCCCGCGCGCGCTTGCCTACACGGTCGTGGGCGGCGCGTGCGCCCTCCTCGTGACGTACGGCGGGTCGCTCGCGCTGCATGTGCCCGAGTCGTCCCTCGTCGCGCGCGTCGTGGGCAGGCTCGTGCCCCGCAGGTAGCGCACCGTGCCGTGCGGTCACCGGTGCCGCGCGGCCTTCTCGACCCGCTCGATATGTCATTGCGCGCGAACCCCCGCCGCCGCGGCCCCGCCCAGACGGGGTTGGGGTACGATGGGGACCGTAGCGTCTCACCCATCCGTCCGGGCGTCCGTCGCTTCTGGCGTCCGGCTGACCATGACATCCGTTGGAGGCCCAAGACCATGACGGCACCCGCTGACCTCATCCAGAGCGAGCAAGACGTCAAGGACCGGCTCGTCCCCGTGCTGCTCGGTGGCGACATCCTCACCTACTCCTGTGTGCGCAGCTTCTACTCCGCGTACGGCGTCCGCTCGCTCGTGATCGCCGGCTTTGACGCGAAGATCATCTCCTCGTCGCGCTTCGCCGACCTGCGCGTCGTCCCCCACGTGGACCAGGAGGAGGTCGCGGTGCAGGCCCTGCGCGAGGTGGGCGCGGAGCTCGTCGCGCAGGGCAAGGTGCCGCTCGTGCTCGGCACGGGCGACTGGTACGCCCGCACGCTCTCTGAGCACAAGGAGGAGCTCTCCGCCTGGTTCGTCGTGCCCTACATCGACTTCCCCCTGCTCGACGAGATCACGCAGAAGGAGCGCTTCTACCAGATCTGCGAGGAGTTGGGCATCGACTACCCGAAGACCTGGGTCTACGACTGCGCCGACCCGAGCGTGCGCATCGACACCGAGAGCCTCACGTACCCGGTGATCGCCAAGCCCTCCAACTCGGCGCGGTATCACTACGCCGAGATCCCCAACAAGAAGAAGGTCTACACGATCGCGACGCCCGGCGAGCTCGCCGAGCTCTTTGAGAACCTCCAGAAGTCCAGCTATGACCGCGAGCTCATCGTGCAGGACCTCGTGCCCGGCGCCGACGACGGCCTGCGCACGATCACGTGCTACTCCGACGCGCAGGGTGACGTGCGCGTGTGGTCGACCGGCCACGTGCTGCTGGAGGACCACATGCCGACCGCGGTGGGCAACCCCGTCTGCATCATGATGGAGCGCAACGACGCGATCGCCGGCCAGGCGGCGCGCTTCCTGAAGCACGTCGGCTACCACGGCTATGCGAACTTTGACGTGAAGTACGACCCGCGCGACGGCAAGTACCGCTTCTTTGAGATCAACACGCGCCCGGGGCGCAACTCGTTCTACATGAGCATCGGCGGCGTGAACTTCGTGACGCTGGCGGTGGAGGACCTCGTCCTGCACCACCAGATCCCGCGTCGCGTGGCCTGCGACGAGGGGCTCTACACGGTCGTGCCGCGCATGGTCGTGAACCGCACGGTGAAGGACGCCGAGCTGCGCCGCCGCGCGTGCGCGCTGTTTGACGCCGGCAAGGCGCAGAACCCGCTGTTCTTCCGCGAGGACACCCTGGCGCACTCGTTCTGGTCGCACGCGATGTACTTCAACCAGATCCGCAAGTTCAAGCGGTACGTCTGGGACGTCAATGCCTTGCGACGCCGCCGACGGCCGGGCGGACGCCGAGCCGCTGGCCACAGCCGCCGACGGCCGGGCGGACGCCGAGCCGCTGGCCAC
>CACZRK010000445.1 GCA_902783515.1 uncultured Coriobacteriaceae bacterium
GCAGAGGCGGTCGCGAAGCTCGGGGTCCGTGAGGATCTTGGCGACGTCCTCCGCGCGCCCGTCCGCGACGAGCGCGTCCGCGAGCTCGCGCAGGAGCGCGAGGCTCTCCTCGCGGCCCTTAGCCCTGTTGAGCTGGTCTCGTACGGCGAGGTTCATATACTCCAACCTCCATGTCCTGTTGTCGAGGACGCGCTCGACGGCCGCGTCGAGCCTTGTGGAGAGCGCGCCGGTCACCTTTCGCTCGGACACATAGTCAAGGAACTCGTCGATGCGGCGATCGTCCATGCCGCGAGCTCTGGTCGGAACGGCAGACAGAAAGATGACGTGCGCGCCATCACCCATGGCCAAGCCGCCATCCCCTCGGCATCTGTTCTCAAACCAGTATATTCCCCGCCCCTGGCCAAACAGGTCAAAGCCGCAAACGAAGATCACGTACGCATCTCGCAGCGCCATGTACGGAACGCCGCGATCCATCTGATCCAAGGCAAGAAGTGCCTGGTAGTACCGCGCGCGTCGCGGTAGCTCGTGGGTGTCTGACGCCTGCATCTCAACGTTGTAGACAGTGCCGGCGTCGTCGCGCACATACACGTCAAGCCGCACGCCCTTGCCGTCAACCCTCTCGTCGATCACCTCTTGGCGTCTGACGTACTCCACGTGGTCGATCGGAATGCCCAAGATCATCTCGAGAATCTCTCGGCATAGGTCCGGCTCAAGCATGACCTTGCCAAACACGAAGTCATTCGCGATCGTCAAATGCTCCCACTGCGCCTTGGCGTCGTCGAAAATCCCCCTGATTTCCTTCGTTGCCCTCATATGCCCCACCCCTTTGATGCGTACCGAGCAGTTCTCTTCAGTGCCAGACCACGCGTTCCGTCGACGTTACCCGCGAAGATGCCCCTCATCCCATGCATGAGAAAGATAAGCCCTAGTATACGAACACATGTTCCTTTTTCAAGCGACAGGCATGCAACACCGCAGGTCCAAGGCGCTCTTTGCGTCACCGTTACGCATGAGACTTCACAACGAAGCATCACGATCCTGAATCAACGTTTCCTTCTTGTTCGATCAAATAGAACGCATGTTCTTATTGATCGAACCTCGGGCCGCCGGAAGTTCGGGCACGGCCCGCGTCCACGTGGACGCAAGCCGCACGGTCGAACACAATTCCGTCACAAAAGATCGTAGCCTTACCGTCATCTGCCCTGATCACGCCGGTTGCGACCCGCGCGCGCAAGAAGGAGCTGCCGTGTCCCCCGTCCGCCTGCCATCGCGCCGATCGACGTCATCGCCTTCGGCGTCCAAGCCCACGTCCGCGTCAACGCCGACGCCTCCACACGCGCCCGCCGCACACGCTCCGTCGTCCGGGGCGCGCGCCCGCATCCTGGGTAGTCGGCGTGTCCGGGTCGTCGCGGCCGCCGTGGTCGCAGTGGTCGCGGTCGTGATCGCCCTCTTCGCCACCGGGGTCATCGGCGGCACGCGCGACGACGTTGAGCGTGTGCCCTATCGCGACTTCATGGACGCCGTCTCCGCAGGTCAGGTCACGAGCGCGACCATCGGCGACGACGCGATCACGTTCACGGTCAGCGGCACGTCGGCGACGGGACCCGACGAGCAGGGCAACCAGGCGCGCACGCTGCGCACCGACAACCCGGACACGCCCGACCTCAAGGAGCGGCTGCTGCTTGCGGGCGTGCAGGTGACGAGCGAGGCCTCGACGTCCGCGGTCTTTGACGTCCTGCTCGACGTCCTGTTCCTCGTGATCTTCGTCGGCGGGCCGTGCGCGGCGCTCGTCAGGCTCGCCTCGTACAGCCGCACCACGTTCCGCATCGTACGGCGCACCGGCGTGAGCTTTGACGACATCGCCGGCATGGACGAGCTAAAGCGCGAGCTGGGAATGGTCGTGGACGTGCTCAGGCACCCCGAGGCGCACGCGCGGCGCGGCATCCGGCCGGTCAAGGGCGTCATTCTGGAGGGGCCGCCCGGCAACGGCAAGACGTACTTCGCGCGGGCGCTCGCCACCGAGGCGGGCGTGAACTTCATCGCCACGAAGGGCGCCGACTTCCAGAGCGCGCTCATGAGCATGGGCGCGCGCAAAATCCGCATGCTGTTCCGCAAGGCGGCACGGCACACGCCGTGCATCGTGTTCATCGACGAGTTTGACGCCATCGGCGAGCGCCGCAACTACGCGGGCACCGGCATCGACAAGGAGAACAACCGCATCATCACGGCGATGCTCAACGAGATGGACGGCTTCGCCAGCGGCAGCGGGGTGCTCGTCATCGCGGCGACCAACTCGTACCGCTCGCTGGACCCGGCGCTCATCCGACCGGGCCGCTTTGACCTGAAGTTCACCGTCGGCAATCCCGACGCTGCCACGCGCGAGCGCCTCGTGGCGCTGTGCCTGCGCGGCAAGCGCGTGGGCCTCGCCGCGGACGTGACGACGCAGGGGCTCGTCGACGCCTTCGCGGGGCTGTCGTGCGCCGCCATCGAGACGTGCCTGAACGGCGCGGCCACCGTCGC
>CACZRK010000446.1 GCA_902783515.1 uncultured Coriobacteriaceae bacterium
CCGGTGCACAGGCAGACGCCGCCGTTGGCCTTGACCTTGAGCTCCTTGCCGTCCTTCTCCACCACGACGCCGATCACGGCGCCGTCCTCGTCGGTGATCAGGCGCTTGCCGGGGCAGCCCTTCCAGACGGTGAGCTTGTCGCCGTCCACGCGGGCGTTCACGGCGCTCATGCACAGGTTGTAGTAGCTGGCGTCAAAGCGCGTGCCGGACGCGGTCAGGCACAGGCAGTGCTGCGACTCGGGGATCTCCGGGAACTCGTTCCAGTGGTACACGTAGCCGTCGCGATCCAGGCCCCACGGCTTCTCGGTGAGGACCCACGCGTCCTTCTGGTTCTTCTCCATCGGGAACTTGTCGGGCTGGTCGGCGGGGCTGACCTCGGGGCAGATCAGCTCGGGGTCGCCGCCGAGGGTGTTCACCATCCAGTCCCAGTTGCCCGCGGCGCCCTCGCACATGCCGCGCAGCGCGTCCTCGTCCCAGTTGTTGAACTTGCCCATCAGCTTGGAGAAGTAGCCATAGAGCTGGTCGGCGTCGTCGGTGGCGATGACGAACTGGCCGGAGGCCTTCGTGTTGCACGGCTCCTGGCCCTCCGGGGCCTTCTCGCAGACGAGGGGCTTGGCGCCCTCCTCGTAGGCCGCGACCGCCGCGTTGGCGCCGGCGCCGCCCAGGCCCAGGACCACGACGTCGTACTCGGCGTCCCACGCCACGGCGTCGGACGCCTTGGAGGACGCAGCGGCGTCCTTCTTCGCGGACTCGGCGGCCATGGCGGTGCCGGCGGCACCCATCGCGGCGATGGCCGTACCGGCGGCGACACCCTTGAGCAGATCCCTGCGGTTGAGTTCCATATGAACCCCTTCTTTCTGACGCGGCCAACATCCCCTGTCAGACGGCTCGTCCGCGAGGCCCCGAGTATGCGTTCGCCCCTTGGCCCTCGCGTGCGCCACCGTCGTGATGTACTGTATGGAGGCGCTGGCGAGGAGGCACCATAAAACGTGGCAGATTGGCGCGGACGAGCAGGCAAGGCCGGCGACGTGGGGACGCTACCGGCGCCCGGTGACGTCACCGATTGCCATAGGATCGAGTATTGACAAACGGGCGACCCATGTGAGCTGCGCACTTGACACGTGTCGTGTCACGTCGCGCGCCTCGATCGCGCGTCGCCCGCGCATCCGAGCACTGAGGAGGGCCGGTGCATGACATTTCGCAAGGCGTGCGGTAGCGTCGTGCTACCAACCCTCGGCCTCGCGTGCTTCTGGGCGTTCCTGCGCTACCAGAACTTCCTTGCCGTCGTGTTCCCGCCCTCGACGGGCGCGCTTCCGACGTTTCTCGCGTCGCTCGCCATCGTCTCGGCGTGCACGCTCGCCCGCTGGCGTGACGTCCGCGAGCGCATCGAGCGCCATCCCTCCCGTGCGCTCTGCCTCGCGCTGGTCGGCACCGTCGGGTCCGCATGGCTCCTCGCGGCCAACGCAGGCGTCCTTCCCGGGAGCCTCTCCGCAGGCGTTGCGACTCTTGTCGCCGCCACGGCGGTCAGCCTGGGCTTCCTCACGACGATGCTCATGTGGGCGAGCCATTTCGCGCACTCGTTCGGCGCGCTGGACCCGTTCGTCATCTCGCTCTCGTATCTCCTGAGCCTTCTGGCGTTCCGCGGCATCTGGCCCGATCCCAACGTCGCGCAGCTCGTCATGGTCGCGCTCGTCCCGCTGGGCGCCGGCTCGTTCTGGTGGGTCGCGCGCCTGCTGTGCCCTGCCGACGTCCCGGTCGTGACGGGCGGCCCGGGCGAGCGCTCCCGTCTCGACGGGGACGCCGTCACCGGCCGGCCCGCGTTCGGATGGGCGCTCTCCGCCCCCGTGTGCCTGTTCGTGGCGTTTCTCCTCGCCGGCGCCGTCGTGCGCGGCATCATGGACGTCCTCGTCTCGTCGGGCTCGCTGCGCTACCGCATCTCGCTGCCGCTCACGGCCGCGCTCGTGATCGCGTGCCTCGTCTTCTGGCTCGCCAGGCGCGGTCGGCGCGGGCAGGTGGTGGTCGGGCCCTTCGCGCTCGGGTGCTGGACTGCCTGCTCGCTGCTGTTCTTCGCCGGTCTGTTCGCGTTCGTCGCGCTCGGCTGGATTGACCTCGGCGGCTCGGTCACCGTCGTCGCGCGGTCACTGCTGGAGATCTCGCTGTGGCTGCTCCTGTGCGACCTCGCGAGCAGGGGCCGCGTCGCGTACGTGCCGCTCTTCGTCATCTGCTGTGCGCTCGTGGAGGCGCTGAGCTGGGCGCTCAGCTACCTGCTCGTCCCCGCCCTTGTTGCCGGGCGACCCGGCGAGGTCGCCCTGACCGCCAGGCTGCTCGCAATGGTCTCGCTGTTTGGCGTCACATGCCTCGTGACCCTCGGCGGCGGCATGATCGTCATCATGGCCGGCCGCCGTGGCGCGTCCATCGAGCGCGGCGACTGGGTCCCCCAGGCGCCCGGACACGTCCGCGCCACGCCCGCGACTGCCTCCCCGACGTCGGACCGCACGCCGCGACCCGCCCGTGAGGAGCCGGACGCGCAGGTGGCGGCTGCGCTCGTCGCGCGGTTCGCGCTCACGCCCCGCGAGGCGGACGTCGCGGTGCGCTTCGCGCGCGGGTACAGCCTGGCCAAGGTCTCGGATGCCTTGGGCATCACGCGCGGTGCGGCGCAGACGCACATCAAGAGCGCCTATCGCAAGCTCGGGATCCATCGCAAGGACGAGCTCATAGAGGTTGTGGGGCGCATCCCCGAGGGCGAGGGCGACGCAGGCCGTCGCGAGGCGTGACGTCGTCGCGTCGCGCGTCGCGCCGCCGTCATGACCGGCGCCGCTCAGGCGCGCGCGCCCGCGCCGCCGGGCCTCTCGACGCCGTCGTCGTCCCCGACGCCCGCCGCCCGCGTCACGGGTTCACGCGCGTCCTCCG
>CACZRK010000447.1 GCA_902783515.1 uncultured Coriobacteriaceae bacterium
AGCAGGCCGCCGACCGTGATGTGCATGGCCAAGGTGCGGGGCGAGGCGTAGAACGGCGGGTTCACGATGGGGCTCAGCTCGGTGAAGCTCGTGCGGCCGAAGTCGGGGTCGACGCCAGCCTGCGCATACGCGTTGTAATCCTCGACGGTCTTGACCAGCACCGCGGGGTCACAGCCGATGGCCTCGGCGAGCCCCTCGATCGTGTCAGAGACGAACAGCTGGCCCTGGTCGATCAGATTCTGCAGGTCGCGCCCGTAGCGGTTGACGTCGCCTTCGACGCGGCTGGTGTCGGCGTCGCTGATCATAAACATCTTCTGCCCGGGCTGCTTGATGATGGCGTCGGTCATGGAGTAGCGGTCGAGCACCTCGTTCATGAAGCGCTTGCCCTCGGCGTTCACGATCATACAGTCGATGTCGTCGCCCACGGTGGTCTCGTCGGTCCAGTTCTTGCAGTCCGCCATCGGGAAGGGCATCTGGTCGTCCATGTCCATGACGCCGGCGCCCAGGTCCTGCGCCATCTTGATGCCGTCGCCGTCATGGCCATAGGTGTTGGTGGTGGGGATGAAGTCCATCTGGTCGAACGGCCACATCGTGTTGTAGGCGCGCAGCATGTCCGCGTTGCCCGAGAAGCCGCCCGTCGCCAGCACGACGCCGCGCGACGCGCGCACCTCGACCTGCGTGCCGTCGTCACCGACGCCGCGCACGCCCACGACCTTGTCGCCCTCGGTCATCAGCTGGGTCGCCGGGGTGTTGAGCAGAATCTCGACAGGGTAGTCGTTCTCCTCGATGAGCCGGCTGTAGTGGGCGAAGTAGCCCTGGCCGCAGGTGCCCTCGGCGGGAGCGGTCCAGCGAGGCCACGGGTAGCCCACGATGCCGCACAGCGGCTTGAAGGAGAAGCCCGCGTCGCCCAGCCAGTTCGCGAGGTCGGCGATGTTTTGACAGAACGGGACGTTACCCGCGTAGTCGCCCTCGCCCGCCAGGGTGTACTGCAGCGCCTGCAGCTCGATACTGTCAAAGCAGCGGTCAGTGCCGGTCTGCTGCCAGGCGTCCCAGTCGGCGGCGAGCTTCTTGACGTCGTCCTGGGGCATCACCGTGGGCGCGGAGGCGATCTCCTCCTCGATCTCGGCGCGGTTGTCGGGCGTCATCTTGGCACGCAGGTCGTCGGGAGCGTCGACGTACTCCAGATAGCCGCCCGAGACCAGCGCGTTGCCGCCCATCGTGCAGCTCTTCTCCAGCACCACGACCTTCTCCGCCCCCATTTGGGCCGCGGCCACGGCGCACGCCATGCCCGACCCGCCGGCCCCCACCACAACGACGTCCGCCTCGAGCTTCAGGCTCTCGGGCGCGGCTGCGGACTCCGCGGCCGCGCCTTCCAGCGCGTCGGCGTCGCCCCCGGCCTGCTCGACGCACTGCTCCACGGCGCTCAGAATGGCCATCGAGGTCAGGGTCGCGCCGCTGATCGCGTCGACGGCGAGCGTCTGGCCCGCGACGATCGCGGCGGGGATCTCATGTATCGCGCGGTCAGAGATGTACGCGGTCTCCTCATGGGAGACGACTTCGACGCGGTCGATGCTGTGCGCGCCCAGCTCGACTTCGACGACAACCGGGCCGAACTTGCCGATACCGCTGCCCTGATACACGCCGGGCTCAAACGATGGCGTGCCCGCCTCGGACGCCCGGGCGGCAGAGGTGCCGGCGCCGTGACTGAACAGCGCGACCGCGACGCCGGCCACGGCGGCCGACGCCACGAACGCTCGGCGAGAGACGGGAGCTGCCAGAGGACGGGAGGCTGCAGGTTGCGCGAGAGACGTGAGGGGCGTGCGAGGCGCGTGCGGCTGGATCATGAGCGTTCCTTTCTGACGGGATCGACTGACGAATTGGAATTCGGGAATCGCATCGGCTTCCAACGGCCCCATCGTTGCCCCCCGGACACGAGGGCGCGTCTCCCGGACACGCAGTTTTGGGTTGAACCGTGTAACCCCGGACGTGTAACCGCCGCGGCAGCCGCCTGCGAAAGTGCCGCGTCACCGCCGCCGTCATTCGCAGGCGCCGTCCACGCTGTTCGCTCCGCTATACTTTGCCCCGCATGGCTCAACATGGCCAACGAGCGAGCTACGGCACGGGCGTCGACCTTGGCCGGGACAAAAGGGAGCGAGGGCGCCATGGCGACAGGCCGCGCGTCGCGAGCGGGACGGATGACGAGGAATCTGCAGGCGCTGAGGACTCTGCGCCGCCCCACCCTGGCGTTCTTTGGGTTCGCATTCGCCCGCGCCTGGAACGACCTTGCCTTCTCTCAGGTCGCGCCCCTCGTGCCCGGCGCCGCTTGGGTCGGGCAGGACGTGATCACCATTGCCATGTCGGCCCTGTTCCTAGCCGGCATCCTGCTGGCACGGCGCGTCGTCTGCCTGGGAACGCGACGATGGCCATATGCGTGCGCGGCAGTTGCCTCCGCGGCGTCAGCTCCGCTCCTTGCCTATGGGGCGACGTGGGGCGCCGCCTTGGCCGTCGGTGCGGTGCTCGCGGGACTGGCAGGAGCGCTCTCGATCCTCATGTGGGCCGAGCTGCAGCGGTGCTTCAATTCGTACCGGATGACGCTGTACGTCTGCGGAGGCTTTTTTCTCGGCGCGCTGCTCGGATGGCTGCTGGCCCCGCTTGAGGGCGCGCGGCTGCTCGTCGCCCTGCTCATCCTGTCCGGCTGCTCGCTCGCCTGCCTCGCGACCGGGTGGGCCTGCGTCCCGGCCTGTGACATGCCCAAGGCAACCTGGGGCCGTCTGCACTTCCCATGGCGGCTCGTGCTGGCGCTCGGGGCGTACGAATTCGTTCTGGGCGTGCAAGAGACGCTCTGGCAGGCCGACGGCACGCTGTTCGCCCTCGGCGTAATGGTGCCCGCCGCCGCCCTGTTCCTGTTCGCGTGCTGCTTTGCCAGCCGGTTTGATTTCACGCTGCTGTTCCGCACGCCCTTTCTGTTCATGATGTGCGGGCTGCTGGCAGCGCTCATCTCGCTGACGGGCTCCCGAGGCGTCGCCGGATTCTTAGTGTCGATGGGCTACTCGTTCATGTTCATCCTGCTGACCGTCCTGCTCTGCGACATCAGCCACCGCTACGGGATCTCGGCGCTGGTGCTCTGTGGCATCGAGGAGCTCGTCTCGCTTGCCATGGTTGCAGGCCACGGCGTTGGCTGGGCGATGGGTGCGGGGCTTCTGCCGGTCGACGCCGCCGGCCCCTCGGTGCCCGCTGCGCTGGCGATGCTGGTGCTCGTGGCTAGCCTGTCACTGTTCGCCAGCGGATCCGACGAGCGCTGGGGCGTGGTCTTCTTCGGCGCCGGCAGGCTCTGCGAGGAGGGCGACGCCCGCGGCATGTTCGTCGCCCGCTGCGCAGACATCGCGTCGACCCATGGCCTGAGCCCCCGCGAGAAAGAGGTCTTCCAGCTCATCGCACTCGGAAAGACCGCCCCCGTCATCAGCGACGAGCTATGCATCGCGGAAGGGACCCTCAAGTCGCATACCCAGCGCATCTACCAGAAGCTCGGCGTCCATAGCCGCGACGAGCTACGCGCGCTGGTGGGTGCGCCGCCCGCCTAGGCGCGCGAACCCCCGGCACCGCCCCGCGCGCCTGCGCCCACGTCGCCTTCGCGAGCGGCGCACGCGGCCCAAGGCGCATACGCAACGCGACCTCCCCGACGGACGCAGAGAACGTGTCGGTCGGGGAGGTCGCGCATGTCAGGTCGGGTCCGTGCGGCGTGCGCCAGACGCGCGTCAGGCGCCTACAGGTGCATCACGCGGTCGCGGATCTCCTCGGTGCGGCCCTGGTTCCAGAACTGCGTGCCGATGTATCCGCAGGTCCTGCGCGCGACGTTCATGCGGGACTGGTCGCGGTTGCCGCAGTTCGGGCACTCCCAGACCAGCTTGCCGTCATCCTCGACGATCTTGATCTCGCCGTCGTAGCCGCACACCTGGCAGAAGTCGCTCTTGGTGTTCAGCTCGGCGTACATGATGTTGTCGTAGATGAACTGCATGACGTCCAGGACGGCCTCCAGGTTGTCCTGCATGTTCGGGACCTCGACGTAGCTGATCG
>CACZRK010000448.1 GCA_902783515.1 uncultured Coriobacteriaceae bacterium
AAGCCCAGCACGCGGTTGGCGTCGTTGATGGCCTGCTTGGCCTTGATCGTGGAGTACGTGATGACCTTGCAGACGCGGTCCTCGCCGTAGACGTCGCGCACGTGCTGCAGGACGTCCTGGAGGTGCTCGTCGTCAAAGTCCATGTCGATATCGGGCATCTCGGAGCGCTCGGGCGACAGGAAGCGCTCGAACATCAGGCCGTTCTCCAGCGGGTCGAACGCCGTGATGTTCATCGCGTACGCGACGATGGCGCCGGCGGCGGACCCGCGGCCCGGGCCCACGCCGATGCCGTTGTCCTTGGCCCACTGCACGTAGTCCTGCACGATGAGGAAGTAGTTCGCGAAGCCCTTGTCGCAGATGACCTTGTACTCGTACTCAAAGCGGTCCAGGACGCTGATGCCATTGATCTCGCGGGTGCGCCAGTCCTCGCCGTAGCAGCGCGCCAGGCCGCGCTCGCACTCCTCGCGGAAGCGCTGCTCGGCCGTCTCCCCGGGGCGCAGGCCAGGGTAGCTGGGCAGGTACATCTGCGTCCAGTCGATCTCAAAGTTGCACTTCGAGGCGACCTCCAGCGTGTTGTCGCACGCCTCCGGGATCCACGAGAAGAGCTCGCGCATCTCCGCCTCGCTCTTCATGTAGAACTCCGTGCCCTCCATGCGCTGGCGGGTCGCGTCGTCCAGCGTTGTCGCCTTGCCGATGCACGACAGCACGTCCTGCGTCGGCGCGTCCTCGCGCGTGAGGTAGTGGAAGTCGTTCGTGCAGACGACCTTGATGCCGAGCTCGGCGGCGAGCGCCACGAGCTCCTCGTCCAGGCGGCGGTCGGTCCAGCCGTTGTCAAAGGTCAGGCCGTGGTCCTGGATCTCCATGTAGAAGTCGTCGCCGAAGATCTCCTGGAACGTCTGCGCCCAGCGCCGCGCGTCCGCGTGGTTGCCCTCCAGCAGGCGCTGCTGGATGATGCCCTGCACGCAGGCGCTCTGGCAGATCAGCCCCTCGTGGTACTCGCGCAGCATCGCCAGGGTCGTGCGCGGCTTGTAGTACATCATCTCGTGGCCGGCGGCCTTGGACATGCACTTGACCAGGTTCGTGTAGCCCGTCTGGTTCTTCGCGAGCAGGATCAGGTGGTAGCGGCGCTGCTTCGTCCCGCGCTCGATGCAGTCGTCGGTGATGAAGTACGCCTCGCAGCCGAAGATCGGCTTGATCTTGAGCTCGGGACGGTCCGCCTGCACCGCGGCAAGGTCGTGGCCGGACTCCTCCCACGCCTGCACGTCGCGCGCCCACTGGTCGTGGACGCGGTCGTGGTAGTCGGCGTCGGCGGCGTCGGCGGGCGGCTCCTCCAGGTCCCAGGACTTTTTGAAGCACTCCACGTCAGTGCGCCACTGCTTCATGCGCGCCGTGGCGTCGTTGTACTTGCGGCACTCCAGGTCCAGGTTGGGGATGCCGAACAGATAGCCGTGGTCCGTGAGGGCCACCGCCGGCATGCCGAAGTCCACCGCGCGCTTCACCATGTCCGGGATGCGCGTCGCGCCGTCCAGGATGGAGAAGTCGGAGTGGTTGTGCAGGTGAACGAATGCCATGCGGTCCCCCAATTCGAGAGTGCGGTCGAGCGCGCCGCGCGAGGCGCTCGCGAGGCGGTCGGGGCGGTGCCGACCGACGGGCGCGTCCGGCGAGAGGCGCGATCGACGCCCCCCGCGACGGCGGCGAGGTCCCCGTCACGACGGGCGGGGGCGGCAAGCGCCCGCGCCCGAAGGCGACGCGAGACGATGGATGGTGACGGAGATGAAGTGACGCTGTCAGCATAGCGTCAGCCCGCCGGCAAGTTGTGTCCGGCGTCTGGTGAAAGTGTGCCCGGCGGGGCGACGAGGCCTCGCCGGGCATGCAAGCGTATATCAAATGCGCAGGCAGATGATGGTATCGATACGGTCTTCGCAGGTGAGCGGGCGGCGCCGTGAGCGGGCAGCGCCGCTACGCGCCGGCCTCGCTGACGCCCGCCGCGACGGCATCGTCCTCTTCGTCATCGCCGGCATCCGCCGCCGACGCGGTGGCGAGACGGGCGCGCGCCGGCACCGCGGGCAGCGCGACCGCGGCATGGAGGCGGTCGGCGGCGTCGAGGGCGTCACGCGTGCGGTTGTCCGACATGGCGCGGAGCATGTCGCCCATCGCGCCGAGCAGGTCGCGGTTCAGGGAGTAGTGGACCCACTTGCCGTCCTTGCGGGCGGACACGAGGCCGCAGCCGAGCAGCACCTTCATGTGATGCGAGAGGGTCGGCTGCGTCACGTTCAGCACCTCGAGCATGTCACGGGCGACGATCTCGTCCCTCACCGTGATCGCCTGGATGATCCGCAGGCGGTTCTCGTCGGCGAGCGCCTTCATCACGGCGACGACCGTCTCCGCGCGCGAGCACTCCGCGTCGGCGTCCCCGCCGCCGGGCTCGGAGCACGCAAGCACGGCGCCCTCCTTGACGTCGCGCGCCCCGTGGGCGACCCGCGTGGCGTCCGCGCCAGCCGCCGTCATCCCACCCTCTTCAGCGCCCGCTTCATCGGCCTGCTCCACGTCTCTCACGACCCTGACACCCTCTCCCACGCTGCGCTCCCACGAGACTCACCATGCCACAGATAGGGCCGGTTAGAGTGTAATAACTCTTTAATTCACGTATTAGTTTAGAATGTGGAGTACATGACCTCCCATACAAACGACACATCCGCATGATGTGGCGACCGTCCACGCGCCCGCACGCGGGGTGCCGGACGGGGCGGATGGGCAAACGCTTGAGAGGGTCGGTTCTCGACGCGCGCGGCGTGGCCGGCTCGTATAGTGGGTGGGACCGACGGGCGGCCCGCCGTTGACGGGCGGGTGCAGGCGCGACGGCGCGACCGGGCGCTGGCGAAGGGAATGCCGATGATCACGATCTACAAGACGAGCCCCGAGGGCCTCACGAAGAAGATCTTCGCGCCGGAGCCCGGCTGCTGGGTGAGCGTCACGGCGCCCAACGAGGGACAGCGCGCCTGGCTCAAGACCAAGTCGGGCATCGTGCCCGAGTTCGTCGCGTCCGCGCTGGACGACGAGGAGAGCTCGCACATCGACTACGACGACGACACGCGTCAGACGCTCGTCATCGTGGACTGCCCGAGCGTCGAGGACGAGCGCGAGACCGAGGACCCGACGCTCAAGCAGTACACGACGCACCCCATCTCCGTC
>CACZRK010000449.1 GCA_902783515.1 uncultured Coriobacteriaceae bacterium
CCTGCCGCCGTGGTTCTCGTAGCCGACGATCGGCATGTCCTGCACCTCGGATTGGATCGCGATGTTGCCGATCAGCCGCGGCGTGCCGCGGTCGGTGTCGATGTCGACAAGGCCGAGGCCCGGCAGGCGCCTGTCGCCCATGAGATAGCTGTGCCCGAGCAGCTGGTAGCCACCGCAGACGGCGAGCAGGACGCCCCCGTCGCGCACGTAGGCGCGCAGCTCCTCGCCCACGGACAGCAGCTGCTCGCAGACGATCGACTGCTCGCGGTCGCTGCCGCCGCCGATAAACACGAGGTCGACCCCCGCCAGCGACGGCCGGTCGCCGTAGTGGACCTCCATGACCTCCGCGCGCATGCCGCGCCACGCCAGTCGCTTGCGCAGGGTCAGGATGTTGCCGCCGTCGCCGTACAGGTTGAGCAGCTCGGGATACAGATGGGCGATCCGCAGCGTCATCCGTCCGTCGCCCGGCGTCGTCGTGCTCTCGTCGCTCATCGCACGCTCTCCCCCATGCGCTCCAGCTCCGCCTTCGCGGGCCACAGCGCGGAATAGTTGGTCAGCACGTAGACGCCCCAGTCGCGCGGCACGTCCCCCAGGCGGTCGAGCATGTCGGCGACGCTCGTCGCGATGGGGGCGCGCACGCCGGCGTACTTGAAGCGCACCTGCATGTCATTCGCGCGATGGCCGCCGACGAAGCAGCGGGCGACGGGCGGCGGCACGGCGACGGGCTTCTCGCCGGCGTCGGGCTCCCCGCTCGCCGTCGGCACGCCCGTCTTCCCAGCGTCGGGCGCCAGTCGCTCAAAGTCCACGTCCCACAGCCACGACACGTCCTTGCCGTCGTTGTAGTCGTCGTTGATGACCACGTAGACGACCTTCGGGCGCTCGTCGGCCATGAGCATCGAGATGTTCTGGTTGAACCCGGTCGGGTTCTTCGCCAGGTTCAGCGTGACGCGCCTGCCGTCGACGTCAAAGTGCTGCAGGCGCCCGTTCTCGGGGTGATAGGTGTCCAGCACCTCCTGGAACTGCTCGCCGGTCACGCCGACGATCGTCGCGGCCGCCCACGCGGCGAGCAGGTTGTACACCATGTACGCCCCGCCCCAGCTCGCGCTCAGCCGCGTCGTCTCACCCCCCTGCGCGCCCTCGTCGCCCATGCGCCACGCGTCAAACGAGACGCCGTCCGTCGTCACGGCCACGTCGGAGGCGGAGAAGTCCAGCCGCGGCCGACCGAAGTCGCACGCCGTGCAGTGATAGTCGCCCAGCTGGCCGTACTGACGGTAGGCATAGCGCAGCGGCGCGCCGCAGCGCTGGCAGAACCCGCCCCCGGTCACGCGGTCTGCGTGCGTCCCGAGGCTCTCGGCGATGCCGAACGCCCGCGTCACGCCGCCGGCGTCGCGCACGCGCGCGGCCACGCCCTCGCACAGCGGGTCGTCGCCGTTGTAGAGCAGCGTCGTCTCGGGCGACGCGGCGAGCGCGCGCACGATGACGTCCTGCACGCGATCGATCTCGCCGGAGCGGTCAAGCTGGTCGCGGAACAGGTTGAGCAGGACGAACACCCGCGGGTGCAGCTCCGGCACGATCGCGATCGTGGAGAGCTCGTCGTTCTCGAAGACGCCCCAGTCCGCCCCGCGCCCCGGCAGCAGCGCCGAGGCGACGCCGGTCGCCATGTTGGCGCCCGCCCAGTTGCACAGCACGGTGGCGCCGCTCTGTCGCACCGCACGCGCCAGGACGTTGTTCGTCGTGGTCTTGCCGTTTGTGCCGCACACGACGATCGTGCCACTCGCGCACTTGTCACGCAGCTCGCCGATCACATGGGGGTCAAGCGCGAGCGCCACGCGCCCCGGCAGCGTCGACGCGCCGCGGTGCGCGAGCGTGCGCAGCGCCCATGCGCTCGCGAGCCCGCAGCCGCGGGCGATCGAGGTCCGAAGTCCCATGTGCCGCCGTCTCCCTTCCCGCCAGGCTGTCAGGCCTAGTCGTGCCTCGCGTCCTCGTTCGGCTCCTCGCCGGCGGCGAGCGGTGCGGCGGCGTCCTCGTCGGCGTCAACGTCATCGTCAGTCGTCTCGTCAGCGTTGCGGTCGTCGCCGTGTGCGCGGTCCCGGTCCTTCGACTTCTTACGCGCGTCCTTGGTCGACTTGCTCCGCGGGCCCTCGACCTCCTCACGCGTCATGACGTCAACGACCCGCACGTTCACGGAGCGCACCTTCAGGCCGGTCATGTCGCCGATCTTCTCGGTGATGCGGTCGTGCAGCTCGCGAAAGATCTTCTTTGCCGACTTGCCGTACTCCATGATGATCGAGACGTTCACCGTGCACGCGTCGTCGCCGACCATCTCCACCTGCACGCCCTTCGTGATGTCCGTGCCGCCGAAGCCCTCCTGGATCGACGAGATGAAGTTGCCCTTCATCTGCAGGATCCCGTCCACGGAGCGGCAGGTGATCGCGACGATCTTCTCCACGACGTCGGAGTCGATCGCGAGCGTGCTCAGGTCGTCGTCGCCCGTCGCTGACGGGGCGACGTCCGTGCTCAGCTCGTCAGTCCCCACGCTGAGCTCGATGCCGCCCTGATCCTTGGCCGTCTTTGATGACTCGCTGTCCCGCCGTGCCATGTGACTCCCCTTCTTCTGTGCGGGTCCCGGTCCCGACCCGTCTCCGCCTGTCCGTCACCGCAGCCGCGCTGGCCGACGGCACGCCCGATCACGCCGTGCGCGACGGCTCGCCCTCCTTGCGCGAGGCGTCGCCCGCCTCGTCAGCCGGCTCGTCGCCATCCTGCCGCGTCACCTCGACGGCGGGCGTGTCCACGATGACCTCCGCGGGCTCGGCGCCTCCGCGCCCGACGCGTCGCCCGAGACGGCTGATCAGCGACGGGCGCTTCTCGCGGACCGTCTCGTAGGCGGCCGTCCCCTCGGGGGTCGTCGCGGGCGCCGCGGCTGACGCGTCGTCGGTCGCAGGGGCAGGCGCCGGCGCGGCCGGCTCGTCGGCGACCTCGGTGGGCGCGGGCGAGCCTGCTCGATCGTCCCCCGTCGGCGCCGCCGCC
>CACZRK010000450.1 GCA_902783515.1 uncultured Coriobacteriaceae bacterium
CAAGGCCCCCGACGCATCCGTTGACGCACCGGGGGACATGCCATCCTTGGCAGACGCCGCTAGAAGTGGCCACCGCCGCCGGTCTCGTCACTGAGGCCCGGCTCGCCGGGACTGCCGGCGCCGCTGAGCTCGCAGCGGGCGCTGTCGGCGACTTTCACGACCTCCGCGCGTGGAGAGGCGTACGCGCTCGTGAGGGGTGTGTCTCGTTCTGTCTGCATGGGAGTCAGGCCTTTCTCGCGGTGAGACGAGCGACATGGCTCGCAGCGTAGCAACTTCTCGCTCGCGCATCGTCACAGCCGGGCCCGCCATGGCGAATATCAGATGGATGAACGTTGAAATGCCATGGATCCCGACGGTCGCGCCTATCTCCAGACCCGCTCGGCGACCCTGCGGACGAGCGCGACCTTGGCCCACTGCTGCTCCTCGGTAAGCTTGTTGCCGATCTCGCAGGACGCGAAGCCGCACTGGGGGGAGAGCGCGAGCCGATCGAGCGGGACGTAGCGCGCGGCGTCGTGGATGCGCGCGATGACCTCGTCCTCGTCCTCCAGCTCGGGCGACTTGGTCGTGATCAGCCCGAGCACGACCTGCTTGCCGTCGCTCACCTGCGCGAGCGGCTCAAAGCCGCCCGAGCGCGCGTCGTCAAACTCCAGGAAGTAGGCGCTCACGTTCTCGCGCGCGAACAGCAGCGACGCCACGTCGTCGTACCCGCCGCTGCAGGCCCAGGTGGAGTGGAAGTTGCCGCGGCAGACGTGGGTGGTGACGGTGAGGTCGTCGGGCAGCCCCTCAAGGGCGCGGTTGTTGACCTCCAGCAGCTCGTGCTTGACGCGCTCGAGGCCCGCGGCGTCAGTCCCGAAGAACTGCTCGGCGCGAGCGTCGACGCACACGCCCCACGAGCAGTCGTCAAACTGGACATTGCGGCAGCCCGCCTCGTACAGCTCGTCAAGGACCGCGCGGTAGCCTGCGGCGATGTCGTCGATAAGCTCCTCGTCGGTCGCGTAGATGCGTCGGGTGCCCTCAAGGTTCATCGGCATGATCATCTGCTCGAGGAACTGCGCGGGGGCCGGGACGGTCTGCTTCGCCACGCAGCGCTCGTCCTCCAGCGCCTGCACGAAGCGGAAGTGGTCGACGAAGGGATGGTGGCCGACGCCGATCCTGCCGGTGAGGTAGGTGTCGTCGATCATGGCGGCCTCGTCGTGGAACGGCAGGCCGGCGGCGGTGGGGGCGTGGCCCACGCCGTCGAACGCCCACATGAAGTCCAGGTGCCACGTCGCGCGACGGAACTCGCCGTCAGTGATGACGCCGAGCCCGGCCGCCTTCTCCTTCGCGACCAGGTCGCGGATCGCGTCGTCCTCGACCCTCGTCAGCTCGTCGCGGCCGATGCGGCCCGCCTCAAAGTCGCGCCGCGCCGCCTTGAGCGACTCTGGGCGCAGGAAGCTGCCGACGACGTCAAAGCGGTGCGGTGTCCTGCGGTCATAGGGGATGCTCATGCTCTTCGTGCCTTCCTGTCGGGGATGTCGCCGGCCATGGGGGGTGGCCGGGCCAGTGACCGTCGGAACGCCCGAGCCCCGCCGCGCGTCCGAGTCGTGCCGCGCGCCGAGGTCCAGGCGACGGGAGGAATCCTAGCATTGACGGGTAGCGATGCGTTAATACGCATCAGTAAGCAATTGCTATAGGCATACGCTATGACGAAGGCGAACGAGCCAGCGCGCGTCGCGTGCCCTGACGGCGAATGCGGCAATCGCGGTGAGCAAATGACAAGCCATATACATTGATATTATTGATAGAGTATATACAGAAATAAAAATTGACAATAACGTAATAATTACGCTAAAGTCATTTGAATTAATTATCTTTATGACGAGACCCGGACGTCGGACCGCACCGCAGCGCCCGTCACGCGCCGTGTGTCGAGGAATGAGCGGCGCACGTTGGACGGACGGAGGCCAAGGATCGCGGTGCGGCGCTCGTGGCACGTGCGTGCGCGTCGTCGCGGGTCGTTTCCGGGCGATCGCCGCGTGCCTGACGCGTCGCGATGAGACGCAAAGGGAGGGCGGCGGGATCGTCCCCGACGCCCTCCCTCGTTCGTCACGCGCTCATCCCGTGACGCCAGCCGTCATGCGTGCCGCGCAGCGCGTCGCATGGCCTCGCTTACGCCTCGTCGTACATGGCCTGCAGCTTCACGAGGTGCTGGTAGCGCTCCATGGCCGCCTGCTCGTTCTCGGCGAACAGCTCGGTCGCGCGCTCCGGGAACTCGCGCGTCAGGCGGCTGTAGCGGGCCTCGTTCATGAGGAACTCCTGGTAGCCGCCAGCCGGCTCCTTGGAGTCCAGCGTGAACCGCTTGCCCGCCGGCGCGTCCGGGTTGAAGCGGAACAGGTTCCAGTACCCGCAGTCCACCGCGCGCTTCATCTCCACCTGCGCGTTCTTCATGCCGCCCTTGATGGAGTGCATCTCGCAGGGGCTGTAGCCGATGATGATCGAGGGACCCTTGTGCGCCTCTGCCTCGGTGATCGCCTTGATCGTCTGCGCGGGCTTCGCGCCCATGGCGACCTGCGCCACGTACACGTAGCCGTAGGCCATGAAGATCTCGGCGAGGCTCTTCTTCTTGATGCTCTTGCCGGCCGCCGCGAACTGCGCGACCTGGCCGAGGTTGGAGGCCTTGGACGCCTGGCCGCCCGTGTTGGAGTACACCTCCGTGTTGAACACGAAGACGTTGACGTCCTCACCGCTTGCCAGCACGTGGTCCACGCCGCCGAAGATCCACATGGACTTCTTGTTCAGGTAATCCTTGCCCTCAAGGATCTGCTTGGCGAGCTGGCAGGCGTCGCAGATGCAGACGGTCTCGCCCGCGGCCTTGGCGGCCTTGGCGGCCTCGGCGGCCTCGGGAACGTTCTTCTCGAGGTAGGCGATGCAGCTGTCGATGGAGCTGATGCTCTCTTCGAGGGCCTTGACGAGAGCCTTGGCGGGAGCCTGGTTGGCGTTGCCGTCGTCATAGGTGTCGAG
>CACZRK010000451.1 GCA_902783515.1 uncultured Coriobacteriaceae bacterium
CCGTCCAGTCTGCCCGCAAGGCCGGCGCCCTCGGCATCCGCAACCAGTGCTCCGGTCGTCTCGGCGGCGCCGAGATGAGCCGCCGCGAGTGGTACCACGAGGGTCGCGTGCCGCTGCACACGCTGCGCGCCAAGGTCGACTACGGCAAGGCTACCGCCGCGACCGTCATGGGCTCCTGCGGCGTGAAGGTCTGGATCTACCTGGGCGAGAAGCTCCCCGGCCAGCCTGTCCCGAACCCCGCCCTCGAGGGCCCCTCTCGTCCCCGTCGTCCCCGTGGCGCTCGCGCCGACCGCGGCGAAAGGAGGTAACGCATGCTTGCACCTAAGCGCGTTGCTCACCGCAAGGTGATGCGCGGCTCCATGAAGGGCCACGCGAAGGGCCACACCGAGCTCAACTTCGGTACCTACGGCCTCGTTGCCATGGAGCCCCACTGGATCACGAACCGCCAGATCGAGGCCGCTCGTGTCGCCATGACCCGTTACATGAAGCGTGGCGGCCGCGTCTGGATCACGATCTTCCCGGACAAGCCCATCACGAAGAAGCCCGCCGAGACCCGCATGGGCAAGGGCAAGGGCAACCCGGAGGGCTGGGTCGCCGTCGTGAAGCCCGGTCGCGTCATGTTTGAGATCGGTGACGTGGACGAGGCCACGGCCAAGGAGGCCCTGCGCCTCGCCGCCAGCAAGCTGCCCATCGCCACCAAGGTTATTTCCCGTGCTGCCGCGCAGGCTGGGGACGGGAAGGAGAACGCATAAATGAAGCCCGCACAGATTAGGGAGCTGTCCGACGAGGAGCTCCAGAGCAAGCTGAAGGAATTCCGCGCTGAGCTTTTCAACCTGCGTTTTCAGATGGCTACTGGCCAGCTGGACAACACGGCTCGCGTGAAGCTCGTCAAGAAGGACGTGGCTCGCGTCCTGACCGAGCTTCGCGCCCGTGAGCTCGCCGCACAGAAGAACGGGGAGTAACGCATGACTGAGACTCAGGTTCGCAACCGCCGCAAGGTCCGTCAGGGTGTCGTCGTCTCCCGCATGGGCGACAAGTCGATCTCCGTCGAGGTCTCCACGCGCAAGCGTCACCCCAAGTACGGCAAGATGATGACGAGCACCAAGAAGTTCCACGCTCACGACGAGCACAACGAGGCGAACGTGGGCGACACCGTCCGCATCATGGAGACGCGCCCGCTGTCCGCCACGAAGCGTTGGCGTCTGCTCGAGATCGTCGAGCGCGCGAAGTAAACTCGCGTCATCCTTCGTTCCCATCGCGGCCTCGGCCGCGGTGGGAACTCGTATCGCGACATGTGTGCCGCGTTTTCGGACATACCTCTGCCGCCTCGCTTTTCAATCGGAGGAAAGATGATTCAAGCAGAATCAATGCTCAACGTCGCCGATAACTCCGGTGCACGCAAGTGCAAGTGCATCAAGGTCCTCGGCGGTTCCAAGCGTCGGTACGCCAGCGTTGGCGACGTCATCATCTGCGCCGTCCAGGAGGCCCTGCCGAACAGCGGCGTGAAGAAGGGTGACGTCGTCCGTTGCGTCGTCGTTCGCACCCACAAGGAGATCCGTCGCAAGGACGGCAGCTACATTCGCTTTGACGACAACGCCTGCGTCCTCATCAACACCGATGGTTCCCCCAAGGGCACGCGCGTCTTCGGACCGGTCGCCCGCGAGCTTCGTGACCGCAAGTACCTCAAGATCGCGTCGCTGGCTCCCGAGACGCTGTAAGGAGACGTTGCAGAATGGCTAAGCTTCATGTCCGCAAGGGCGACAATGTCATGGTCCTGAACGGCAAGGACAAGGGCACCGTCGCCGAGATCATCAAGGCCTTCCCGAGCGAGGGCCGTGTCATCGTGAAGGGTGTCGCCCTGGTCAAGAAGTCGGTCCGCCCGACCCAGGCCAACCCGCGCGGCGGCATCATCACCAAGGAGGCCAAGATCGACGCCTCCCGCGTCATGCTCGTCTGCCCGAAGTGCGGCAAGCCCACGCGCGTGGGCCACGCCTTCAACGACGAGGGCAAGAAGGTCCGCGTCTGCAAGAAGTGCGGCGCGCAGTTCTAGTGCGCTCGCGTCCGACTGGACGCACGACGCCCCCGCGTTCATAGAGCAACGGTGGACATGGCCCACGTCCTCTGAGGAGGACGTGGGCCTATGCTATATTGCAACGGTTTGTGTCAATGGCTTCCGGAAGGTCCGGAAGGTGTCGGGTCGGAAATCCGGCGCGTCAAATCCCCAGAAGGAGTGTGTAGCATGGCAGAGATGCCCCGCCTGAAGGCGAAGTATGTCAACGAGGTCCGCACGCAGCTGAACGACGAGTTCAACTATCCGAACGTCAACATGATCCCCAAGCTCACGAAGATCGTCGTGAACATGGGCGTCGGCGAGGCTGCCACTGACTCCAAGGCGATCGACGGCGCCGTCGCCGACCTGCGCGCCATCACTGGCCAGCAGCCGATGATCGCCCGCGCCAAGAAGTCCATCGCCTCCTTCCACCTGCGTGAGGGCATGCCGATCGGCGCCAAGGTCACCCTGCGCGGCGACCGCATGTGGGAGTTCCTCGATCGCCTGATCGCCATCGACATCCCCCGCATCCGCGACTTCCGTGGCATGTCCACCAAGTCCTTTGACGGCACCGGCAACTACTCGATGGGCGTCACCGAGCAGATCATCTTCCCGGAGATCGACTTTGACAAGATCGATCGCACGCGCGGCATGGACATCACCATCGTCACGACGGCCACGACCGATCGTGAAGGTGAGGCGCTGCTTCGCGACCTGGGCTTCCCGTTCAAGAAGTAATGGCGTAAACTCGATCATTGCGTGCTTCTACGCGCAATGATCTTGTTGTTGGTTGGTATTCGTAGCATCTGAAGGAGGAAGAGTGGCTAAGAAGTCGATGATCGCCGCCGCAAAGCGCGAGCCGAAGTTCTCGACCCGTCAGCACAACCGCTGCATGCGTTGTGGGCGCCCCCGCGCTTACTACCGTCAGTTCGGTCTGTGCCGCGTGTGCTTCCGTGAGCTTGCGAGCAATGGCGAACTCCCCGGTATCCGCAAGGCGAGCTGGTAGCCTGGTACGGGGTCTGTTCGGACAGGCGTCTCTGCCATGGGTTGAGGCGTACCGCCGAGCAGTCTCATCAAGAACTATAGGAGGAATCTAATGAATCTGAGCGACCCGATCGCAGATATGCTTACGCGTATTCGTAACGCGAACTCTGCGAACAAGGCCACGGTCTCGATGCCTTCCAGCAAGAAGCTCGTCGAGATCGCTCGTGTCATGAAGGAGGAGGGCTACATCGCTGACTACGTGGTGGAGTCCGGCACCCCTCATGACGACCTCGTGATCACCCTCAAGTATGGCGAGCGCCGTGCCAAGGTCATCCGCGGCATTCGCCGCATCTCCAAGCCTGGCCTGCGCATCTATGCCGGCAAGGCTGACCTGCCCCGCGTGCTCGGCGGCATGGGCATCGCCATTATTTCCACGTCCAAGGGCGTTATGACCGACCGCGACGCGCGCAAGATCGGCGTCGGCGGCGAGGTCGTCGCCTACGTCTGGTAACGGACAGAGAGGAGCAACCACCGTGTCTCGAATCGGTAAGCAGCCCATCCCGGTCCCCGCTGGCGTAGACGTCACCATTGACGGCAGCACCGTCTCCGTCAAGGGCCCGAAGGGCGAACTCAGCAAGACCTTCAGCAACATCCTCACGATCGCTCGCGAGGGCGACGAGATCCTCGTCACCCGTCCCGACGACTCGCGTACCGCGCGCTCCCTGCACGGCCTCACGCGCACGCTGATCAACAACATGATCGTGGGCGTGTCCCAGGGCTTCGCCAAGAAGCTCGAGCTCCAGGGCGTCGGCTACCGTGCGGCCCTCAAGGGCAAGGACCTCGAGCTGTCGCTCGGCTTCTCGCACCCGGTCATCGTGACGCCTGAGGAGGGCATCTCCTTCGAGTGCCCGGACAACACGCACATCATCGTCCACGGCATCGACAACCAGCGCGTCGGCCAGGTCGCGGCTGACATCCGCCTGAAGCGTCCGCCGGAGCCCTACAAGGGCAAGGGCATTCGCTACGAGGGCGAGCACGTCCGTCGTAAGCTCGGCAAGGCTGCCAAGTAGGCACGTCATAAGGCCACATGGAGGTGTCACCCTGTAAGGTGACACAGTATGCGAGGAGTCAGCATGAACAAGTCTAAGGCGAAGGCTCAGCGCCTTGCTCGTCGCCACCGTCGCGTGCGCGGCCGTGTCGCGGGCACCCCTGAGCGTCCCCGTCTCTGCGTGCATCGCACGAACATGAACATCTACGCTCAGCTCATCAACGACGAGAACGGCACCACGCTGTGCTCCGCCTCGACGCTTGATCCTGAGTTCAAGGCCTCCGGCAAGTCTGGCCAGAACAAGGAGGGCGCCGCGCTCGTCGGTGAGCTCATCGGCAAGCGCGCTCTCGCCGCGGGCTACACCAAGGTCGCCTTTGACCGCGGTGGTCACCTGTATCATGGTCGCGTGGCTGCTCTGGCCGATGGGGCCCGCAACGCGGGTCTGGACTTCTAGGAGGAGTAGAGGATGCCCCGTAACCATCAGCAGAACAACAACGAGCCTGAGCTCCAGGAGCGCGTCGTCTTCATCAACCGCGTGTCCAAGACCACCAAGGGCGGCCACCGCATGTCCCTCGCGGCGCTCGTCGTCGTGGGTGACGGCAAGGGCAACGTCGGCATCGGCACCGGCAAGTCCGCGGAGGTCCCGCTGGCCATCCGCAAGGCCGTCGAGGACGCGAAGAAGAACATGTTCTTCATCCCGGTGACCGCCGAGGGCACGATCCCCCACGAGGTCGAGGGTCATCTCGGCGCCGGCCGCGTCGTGCTGCGTCCCGCTGTTCCCGGTACCGGCGTTCTCGCCGGTGGTCCCGTGCGCGCCCTGTGCGAGCTCGCGGGCATCGAGAACATTATCGCCAAGTCGCTCGGCACGAGCAATTCGCTGAACATCATCAAGGCTGCGGCCGAGGGCCTCTCCCGCCTGGAGAGCCCCGAGCAGGCTGCCGCTCGTCGCGGCATGACCGTGGGCGAGATGTTTGTTGGTAAGGAGAACGACTAATGGCTGAGCAGACCAAGACCCTGCGCATCAAGCAGGTTCGCAGCAAGATCGGCCACCCGAAGGATCAGGGTCAGACGCTTCGCGCCCTCGGCCTTCACCGCATCAACGACGTGGTCGAGCACCAGGACAACCCGAGCATTCGCGGCATGATCCTCAAGGTTCGTCACCTCGTTGAGGTCGAGGAGATTTAGGAGTTCTCAAATGCAGCTCAATGACCTGTATCCCGCGCCTGGTTCGCGCAAGAACCGCAAGCGCGTCGGCCGTGGCAACTCCGGCAAGGGCGGCACCACTGCCGGTCGTGGCCAGAAGGGCCAGAAGTCTCGCTCCGGCGGCGGCAAGGGCCCGGGCTTCGAGGGCGGCCAGATGAAGCTGGCCATGCGCCTGCCGAAGCTCCCCGGCTTCACCAACCACTGGCGCGTCGAGTACGCCCCCGTGAACGTCTCTCGCCTGAACGACCTCTTCAATGACGGCGACGTCGTGACCAACGAGGTGCTCGTCGAGAAGAACGTCATCAAGAAGGCCACCACGCCGGTGAAGGTCCTCGGTGACGGCGACATCACCAAGAAGCTCACCGTCCGCGTTGACAAGGTCTCCGCGTCTGCACAGGCCAAGATCGAAGCTGCGGGAGGGACGGTAGAACAGCCGTGCTAACCGCCATCCTCAATGCGTTTCGGGTACCGGAGCTGAGGAAGAAGATCCTGTTCACGCTCGGGATCATTGTCCTGTACCGTATCGGATCCTACATCCCGCTGCCCGGTATCCCCTTTGAGGGCTTGGTGAGCACGTTCGAGAACGCCGACAACGGCATGGCCAACACGATGGCCCTGCTCAACCTGTTCTCGGGCGGCGCGCTCTCGTATGTTTCTCTGTTCTCGCTGGGAATCATGCCGTACATCACCGCCTCCATCATCATCCAGATGATGCAGGCGGTGATCCCGTCGCTTCGATCTCTCGCCAAGGAAGGGGAGATGGGTCAGCGGCGGATCACCCAGTACACGCGGTACCTGACGATCGGGCTCTCGCTCATCAACGCGATCGGCTATCTGCTGCTCTTCAAGAGCCCGCAGTATGGCATCTCGTTCGAGGGGATGGGCGTTCCCGGTGGCGTGATGGACCTCATCATCATCTTCGGCTTCGTGGTCGGCGCCATGCTGATCATGTGGATGGGTGAGCTCATCACGCAGCGCGGTGTCGGAAACGGCATGTCGCTGATCATCTTCGCGAACATCATGGCGCGTCTGCCCGGTGCGATCTTCTCGTCCATCGAGCTGTCCAGCGCGGGCGTGCTGTTCACGGTGTTGATCATCCTGATCATCCTCGTCGTGATCCCGCCGATCATCTTCATCGAGCGCGGCCAGCGCCGCATCCCGGTGACGTATGCGAAGCGGATGAGCGGTCGCAGGATGATGGGCGGGCAGAGCACGTACCTGCCGATCAAGGTGAACACGGCCGGGGTCATCCCGATCATCTTCGCCTCGTCGATCCTGTACATCCCTGCCCAGCTCGCGGTGTTCTTCCCGAACGTCTCGTGGATTCAGGTGTTCAGCAACGCCGTCTCGGCGGGGTGGCTGAACTGGGTCCTGTCGGCCGTCCTGATCGTCTTCTTCGCCTATTTCTACACGGCGATGGTGTTCAATCCGGACGACACGGCGGACAACCTGAAGAAGCAGGGCGGGTTCATCCCCGGCGTGCGTCCCGGCGCCAGCACGTCCCGCTACATCAAGAACGTACTGAACCGAATCACGCTGCCCGGCGCGATCTTCATCGCCCTGATCGCGGTCGTCCCGTCGATCCTGTTCTACTTCACGGGCAACACGCTGATCCAGGCGTTCGGCGGCACGTCCATCCTCATCATGGTCGGCGTCGCGCTGGACACGATGAGCAAGGTGGAGAGCCAGCTGCGCATGCACGACTACGAAGGATTCTTCAAATAGGCGGCATGCTGTGAAGTTGCCGTCCGTGGTCGGACACAATTTCATATAATCAAGGTGCTCATGCGCCCGTCGAGCGATCGGCGGGCGCATCTTGTACCGCGTCACTTAGATGATTTGAGGAGGCACACGTGAACATCGTCCTGCTTGGAGCGCCTGGTGCCGGCAAGGGCACGCAGTCGGAGCGTCTCGTGAAGGAGTATGGGATCCCGCACATCTCGACGGGTGACATCCTGCGCGCGGCCGTCGCCGAGGGCACGAAGCTCGGGAAGAAGGCCAAGGGCTACATGGACGCGGGCGAGCTCGTGCCCGACGACCTGATCATCGACCTCATGTCGGACAGGCTCGCGCAGCCCGACGCAGCGAAGGGCTTCATCCTGGACGGCTTCCCCCGCACGACTGCGCAGGCCGCGGCGCTGGACGCGGCCCTCGCCGCCAACGGTCGCTCGATCGACTGCGCGCTCGCGATCGAGGTCCCGTTTGAGGTCATCATCAAGCGCCTGTCCTCGCGCCGCGTCTGCCGCCAGTGCGGCCATGCCGGCACCGAGGAAGAGACCGTGTGCCCCTCCTGCGGCGGCGAGATGTACCAGCGCGACGACGACCGCGAGGAGACGGTGCGCAACCGCCTTGCCGTGTACGAGAAGTCCACGGCGCCGCTGATCGACTACTATGCCGGCGCGGGCGTCCTGGTGCGCGTGGACGGCAACCGTCCGGTTGACGAGGTGTACGCGGACACGAAGGCCGCGATCGACCGTGATTAAGCTCAAGTCGCGTGCGGACATCGAGGGGCTTCGTCGCTGCGGGGCCCTCTCGAAGACCGTGCTGCGCCTGGCGGGGGAGATGGTCCGCCCGGGCGTCTCCACGCTGGAGATCGACCAGTTTGTGGAGACGTACATCCGTGAGCACGGCGGCACGCCGGGCTTCAAGGGGTACGGCGGCTTTCCGGCGTCGATCTGCGCGTCGGTCAACGACGAGGTCGTCCACGGCTTCCCGAGCGCTGACGTCGTGCTGCGCGAGGGCGACATCCTGTCCATCGACACGGGCGCGAACGTCGGGGGATGGGCAGGTGACAACGCCTGGACGTTCGCGTGCGGGCGGGTCTCCGACGAGGTGCGCTCGCTTCTGGAGGTGACGCGCGACTGCCTGGCGCTCGGCATCCAGCAGGCCGTGCCCGGCAACCACCTCGGTGACATCGGGCACGCGATCCAGGCGCACGCGGAGGACAACGGGTATGGCGTCGTGCGCGAGTACGTGGGGCACGGCATCGGGCACGACATGCACGAGGAGCCCAACGTCCCCAACTACGGGCGCGCGCACCGCGGCATCCGGCTGGAGGTGGGCATGTGCCTGGCGATCGAGCCGATGATCACGCTCGGCGACCGGCACGTCCACACCCTGGGCAACGGCTGGACGGTCGTCACGAACGACGGGCTGCCCGCCGCGCACTTTGAGAACACCATCGCGATCACGGCGGATGGGCCGGTCATCACGACGGCGGAGGACGGGTTTGACCCGATGGACGTGGACGAGGGGCGCAACGCGGCCGCGCGCTGAGCGCCAGGGGACGCGCCCTGCGGGACGCGTCCGCGTTCGCGGGGGAAGTCTCATGGGAAGAATCTATGCGCATTTACGCGAAGTTCCCGTGAGACCTCCACTTCCGCGATGCGATTTGTATAATACGACCTCGGTATCAGTAGCCGATAGAAAGTGATGTGTTGTGACGAAGCGTGAGGACGCAATCGAGCTCGAAGGAACGGTTCTCGAGCCGCTGCCGAATGCCATGTTCAAAGTCGAGCTTGAGAACGGCCATACGGTTCTTGCACACATCTCGGGCAAGATTCGCATGAACTACATTCGCATCCTTCCTGGCGATCGCGTCGTGCTCGAGCTTTCTCCCTATGACCTAACCCGCGGCCGCATCACGTATCGCTACAAGTAAGCGACGCGTGACGCGCTGGTAACCTTCGTACCGACGAGCGGGTGTGCGGTCCCCCTGAGATGGGTTCCTGACGGGCAGCTTATGCGCTGCGCAGGGAATCTGCCTCTTGCTGTCTTTGTGCAGGTTGGCGGGGAGCGGGCACGTCATGATAAAATCGGCAATCACGTCTGCGGCTGGACGAGTAG
>CACZRK010000452.1 GCA_902783515.1 uncultured Coriobacteriaceae bacterium
AGGACCTCCTCCTGCTGGGCGATCTGCTCCAGCAGACCGCTCATGGAAGGCATGGCGGAAGGAGCGTTATCGCGTACGCGATTCTTCTCCTCCTCCTCGCGACGGGCGGCCTCCTCGGCGGCCAGCCGCTCCTCCTCCTCGCGCTTGGCGCGCTCGGCGGCCTCGCGTTCCTCTGCCTCGCGCTTGCGCTCTTCCTCGCGACGCTTCTCGGCCTCCAGGCGCTCCGCCTCGGCTGCGGCACGGGCCGCCTCCTCCTCGGCGCGCTTGGCCTCTTCCTCGGCCTTCTTCTGTGCCTCGATCTCCGCGGCACGCTCGTCGAGGATGGGCTGGAGGTTCTTCTTCACGATGGACAGGTAGGCATCCTCAAGCGCACTGGAAGGCGACTTGGCGGGAATCTTCATGTCCTGGAGATGACCGAGCAGCTCCTTGCTGGTCATTCCGTATTCTTTGGCGAGATCACTCACTCGAGTTTTTGCCATTCCTGTAAACCTTTCTCAGTGACGCGTGTCCAGTTTGCTTCGTAACTCTTCTCGGCCCGGGCCCTAGATGAGGGAATCCGGGTCGTCGCTTACCTCGACGTCGGCCAGGGCCGCCATCTGCTCGTGGATGCCGCAGTAGTGCGAACCCGGACGCGCCATGTTGCGGCACTGGATGCCGTTGGGCGCCACGTACTCGCAGCGGCGCGCCTGGCGCCCCTGCTGCGCCTGCTGCACGCGGCGCTTCGGGGAGAGCGTGCCCATGGTCCCCAGGATGTTCGCCGCGAGCGACTCGTTCTTGATGTCGATGTGCCAGCCGGTCAGGCGCGCCGCGAGACGCGCGTTCTGACCCTCCTTGCCGATCGCGAGCGAGAGCTGGTCGTCGGGCACGATGACGGTCGCGTACTGGTTCTCGTCGTCAACGAGAACGCGGGAGACGCGCGCCGGCGACAGGGCGTTCGCGACGTATCGCGCCGGGTCGGCGTCCCACAGCACGACGTCGATGCGCTCGCCGCGCAGCTCGGAGACGACCATGCGCACGCGCGAGCCCTTCGGGCCGACGCAGGCGCCCACGGGGTCCAGGTGCTGGTCGAGCGAGGCGACGGCGACCTTGGAGCGGGTGCCGGGCTCGCGGGCGATGGCCTTGACCTCCACGACGCCGTCGTAGACCTCGGGGACCTCAAGCTCAAAGAGCCTGCGGATGAGGTCGGGGTGCGTGCGCGAGACGATGATGGACGGCCGCGAGTGCTCGCCGCGCGTGACCGTGCCCGTCTGCTGCGCCTTCGGGTCGCGAACGCCGATGATGACCGCGCGGACGCGCTGGTTGTGCTGGTAGAACTCGCGGGGCGGACGCTCGTTCAGCTCGTCGGGGTAGCGCCGGCGATCAAAGTGCGGCAGCTCCGCCTCCACGCCCTCGCGGATCTTGAGGATCGTGAAGTCCTTGGTCGTCTGCAGCACGGTGCCCGTGATGAGCTCGCCGATGCGCTTGGAGAACTCCTCGTAGATCTGCTCGCGCGCGGCAGTGCGCACGATCGCGTTGATCTCGCTCTTCGCGTGCAGCGCGGCGAGGCGGCTCGTGTCACGCGGCGTGACGTCAACCTCGTCGAACTCCGCGTACTCGCCCGTCTCGGGGTCGGGCTCGCCCTTCGGGACCAGCTTGTAGACGTAGATCTTGCCCGTCAGGCGATCGATCGTCACCTTCGCGCCCCACTCGAGGTCGAGGATGTCCGCATAGCTCTTGGCCAGCGACTGCTCCAGGCGATCGAGCAGGTACAGTTCGTCGATGTGCTTCTCCTGCGCGAGCGCGATCAGGGCTTCCATCATCTCTGAGGCCATGTACGTACCTTTCACTTTCGTCGCGACGTCATGTCGCGTCGCTTGCGTAACCGTCTCCGTGCCACCCGCGGCGCCGCCGCTCCTGGTGGCGCCGCCCTACTCGACCGTGGCGTCGCCGTCCGCGTCCGCGTCGTCGGGGTCCGCGCCCTCATCGGGACGCGGCTCGTCCGCCTTTGCGCTCGCCGCCTTCGCCGCGGAGAAGATCGCCGCGTAGTCCGGCTTGATCTTCGCGGTCGCGAGTGCCTGGATCGGGAAGGTCCATGCCTCGCCGTCCTGGAGGGCGAGCGTGACCGTGCCAGCCGCCTCGTCCGTGCCCTGGATGACGCCGGTCCCCTTGCGGCGGCCCTCGACGGTCGGCGCGAGGTGCACCTCGGCCTCCGAGCCGGCGAAGCGCGCGAAGTCACCGAGGCGGCGCAGCGGCCGGTCGATGCCGGGCGACGAGACCTCGAGCTCGTACGCACCCGGGAAGGGGTCGACCGCCTCGACGACCTGGGACACCCACGGCGTGTGGTCGATGACCGTCTGCATGTCGATGTCGCCGTCATCGAGCGTGTCGATGCGGACGCGCACCGTGCGGTGGTCGGCGGGACCGACGACCTCGACGTCGACGATGTCAAGGCCCTCCTGCGCCGCACCGGCCTCGAGCGCGTCGAGGATGATGCTCGTCATATCCTTGGGCATGACCCACCTCCTGATGATGCGGTGGCACGAGCGGGCGGCACCCGTGTCGTTGCCATAAAAAAGGAAGCGGGGCGAACCCACTTCCTTCCCAAAAGCGAATCAAATTAAGTACGGCACGTATCGTACCATCACATAAGGACGAACGCGGCCGCACGTGATCGCACGGCCGCGTTCCCATCAAAGTTCTACAGGTCGCCTTCGCTGACGGACGGAACTCCATCGTTTGGTCACAGACGCGTCGGGACGCGGCGCGAACGCGACCCTGCGGTGCGGCCGCCTGCGGGCGCGCCTCGACGCGACCGGCGAGAGCGCCTAGCGGGCGACGACGTTCACGAGGCGATCGGGGACGGCGATGACCTTCACGACGGTCTTGCCCTCGATCCAGCGCGCCGCCGCCGTGCGGCCGACCTGCTGCAGGTCAGCGACGCTCGAGCCGCGCGGGACCCTGACGTGCGTGCGCACCTTGCCGCAGACCTGCACCGCGATCTCCACGTCGTCGGTCGTCGCGAGGGCCTCGTCAAACGGCGGCCACGGCGCGTTGAACGCCGCGCCCGTCTGATGGAGCTGCGCGTGATAGAGCTCCTCGGACCAGTGCGGGCAGATCGGCTGCAGCGCGCAGACGATGCCCATCGCGACGTACTGGCACAGCGCCGCGTCGCGGTCGGCGCCCTCGGTGGCGTTCAGGTAGGCGCTCGCCGCGTTCACGAGCTCCATGATCGCGCTGATGGCGGTGTTGAACTGCATTGCCTCAAAGTCGTGCGTGCACTTGGCGATCGTGCGGTTGTACTCGCGGAACAGCTCGGCGCCCGCCTCGTCCAGCGCGGCGGGGTCCAGCCTCGCGTCCACGGAGGCGGACTGGGCGAGCAGGCAGACGACGCGCCAGGCGCGATGCAGGAAGCGGTTGCAGCCCTCCACCGCCTTCGGGTCCCACGAGAAGTCCTTCTCCGGCGGGGCGATGAACAGGATGGAGAGGCGCATCGTGTCCGCGCCGTAGGGCTCGATGACCGAGGACGGCGGCACCACGTTGCCCTTGCTCTTGCTCATGGTCTCGCCGTGCTCGTCCTTCACCATGCCCTGGCACAGCAGGTTGGTGAACGGCTCGTCCACGTCGACCATGCCCATGTCCCGGCAGACCTTTGTCCAGAACCGCGAGTAGAGCAGGTGCAGGATCGCGTGCTCGATGCCGCCGATGTAGTTGTCCACGCTCATCCATCGGTCGGCGCGATCGCGCGCGAACGGCGCCTTGTCGTTGTGCGGGTCGGTGTAGCGCAGGTAGTACCAGCTGGAGCACGTGAACGTGTCCATTGTGTCCGTCTCGCGGTGCGCGGGCCGGCCGCAGACCGGGCAGGTCGTCTCGTAGAACTCGGGCACGTCGGCGAGGTTCTGGCCGGCGGACAGGTCGATGTTCTCCGGGAGCACGACGGGCAGCTGGTCCTCCGGAACCGGCACGATGCCGCAGTGGTCGCAGTGGATGGCCGGGATCGGGTTGCCCCAGTAGCGCTGGCGCCTGATCAGCCAGTCGCGCAGGCGGAAGCTGACCGTCGGCCGGCCGATGCCCTGCTCGGCGAGCCACGCGGTGACGGCCTTGGCCGCCTCGGAGTGCTTGCCGCCCGTCATGCCGGTGAACTGGCCGGACTGGACGAGCACGCCCTCAGCGTCGCGCGCGGCGTCCCAGGGCACGTCGGTGACGCGCGTGTCGCGGACGCCGGCGAGCTGGGTGGCCAGCGGGTCGTCCTCGGGGACGACGACCGGGATGATCGGCAGGCCGTACTGGCGCGCGAACTCAAAATCGCGCTGGTCGCCCGAGGGGACGCCCATGACGGCGCCGGTGCCGTAGTCCATCAGCACGTAGTCGGCGACCCAGACCGGCAGCTTGCGACCGTTCGCGGGGTTGATCACGTACCGCCCGGTGAAGGCGCCGTGCTTCTCGCGGTCGCCCATCTGGCGCTCGAGGGCGCTCACGTGGCGCGAGGCCTCGCGAAGAGCCAGCACCTCCGCCTCCTCGGGACGGCCGGCGACGAGGTCGGGCACCAGCGGGCTCTCCGGCGCGAGGAGGAAGAAGCTGCAGCCGAACAGCGTGTCGGGACGCGTCGTGAAGACCGTGATGCGCGTGTCGCCCGCCGTGCCGTCGTCGTTGGCGAGCGCGAAGTCGATCTCCGCGCCCTCCGAGCGGCCGATCCAGTTGCGCTGCATCATCTTGACGCGCTCCGGCCAGCCCGGCAGCTTGTCCAGGTCGTCCAGCAGCTCCTGCGCGTAGTCGGTGATCTTGAGGTACCACTGCTCCAGGTCGCGCTTCTCGGGCACGGAGCCGCAGCGCCAGCACTTGCCGTCGGTCACCTGCTCGTTGGCGAGGACCGTCTTGCAGCTCGGGCACCAGTTGACCGGCGACTTCTTGCGGTAGACCAGACCGCGCTCCCACATCTTCTCAAACATCCACTGGCCCCAGCGGTAGTACTCGGGCGAGCAGGTCTCGATGAACTTGTCGGGGTCGTAGGAGAAGCCCATGCGGCGCATCGTCGCCTTGGCCTGGTCCATGTTCCGGTAGGTCCACTTGCTCGCCTGCGTGTTGTGCTTGATGGCGGCGTTCTCGGCAGGCAGGCCGAAGGCGTCAAAGCCCATGGGGTGCAGCACGTCAAATCCGCGCATGCGCGCCTGGCGCGCCACGGCGTCGCCGATCGTGTAGTTGCGCGCGTGGCCCATGTGCAGGTCGCCCGACGGGTACGGGAACATCTCAAGGACGTACTTCTTCGGCTTTGCCGGGTCCTCGTCGGTCTTGAAGAGGTCCTCCTCGTCCCAGATCCGCTGCCACTTCGTCTCGATGGCCTGCGGGTCGTAGGCGGGGATGCCCTCGGTGCTGTGCTCGGGCTCGTCGCTCATGGAATCCTCCCTGTGCTCGGCGCGTCGCCGGCTCGTCGCCGCGGCGCGCCCGCGCGATCTCGTGACAGTCTGCGCGTTCGTCTGGTCGCACGGGCGCCGCGGCGTCACGCCGCGGGGGCGCGTCACGCGGGACCAGGCGAGCGCACGTGTGCGTGGATGGTGCGCGCCAGATACGGCGCCGCGCGGCACGCCCCTGCCGGACGCGCCGCGCGACTCGCCGCATTGACGTCCCCGGTGCGAGACGCGCGCAGCGCCCGCACATGCCGGGGCTTCCTCGGAAACGCTAGGCGTTGTACGTGTTGTTGCCCGCCGACGTCACCGTCTGGCTCGGGTTCTTGAGCAGCACGTCGTGCGCGCCGCCCTCCACGAGCGACGTTGCGGAGACGAGCGTGATCTTCGCCTTCTGCTGAAGCTCGGGGATCGTGTTGGCGCCGCAGTTGCACATCGTGGACTTCACCTTGGCGAGCGAGGCGGCGACGCCGTCGTGCAGTGAACCGGCGTACGGGACGTAGGAGTCAACGCCCTCCTCGAACTTCATCGCGCCGCCCTTGCCGCCGAGGTCGTAGCGCTGCCAGTTGCGGGCGCGCGCCGACCCCTCGCCCCAGTACTCCTTCATGTAGGAGCCGTTCACGATGACGCGGCGGCTCGGGCTCTCGTCAAAGCGCGCGAAGTAACGGCCGAGCATCATGAAGTCGGCGCCCATGGCCAGGGCCAGGGTGATGTGGTGGTCGTGGACAATGCCGCCGTCGGAGCAGACGGGGACGTAGACGCCGGTCTCGGCGAAGTACTCGTCTCTCGCCTTGCACACGTCGATCAGGGCGGTGGCCTGGCCGCGGCCGATGCCCTTGGTCTCGCGGGTGATGCAGATGGAGCCGCCGCCGATGCCGAC
>CACZRK010000453.1 GCA_902783515.1 uncultured Coriobacteriaceae bacterium
GCACGCGGCGGGTCGCGGCGCGCATCGCGTCGCGACGTGACAGGACATTCGGAAGGAGCCACGCACATGGTGAGCAAGACTGACATCGCGAAGGGGCTGCTGGGCATCAAGGCGGTCTTCCTGCGCCCCGACGAGCCCTTCACCTGGGCCTCGGGCATCAAGAGCCCGATCTACTGCGACAACCGCCTCATCCTGTCCTACCCCGAGGTGCGCGAGCTCGTCGAGCGCGGCCTCGCCGAGCTCGTGGCCGCGACCTACCCGCAGGCGGAGGCCCTCATGGGCACCTCCACCGCCGGCATCGCGCACGCCGCCATCGCCGCGTACAAGATGGGGCTGCCGATGGGCTACGTGCGCGGGTCCGCGAAGGACCACGGCCGCAAGAACCAGATAGAGGGGCGCCTGGAGCCGGGCGAGAAGGTCGTCGTCATAGAGGACCTCATCTCCACGGGCGGCTCGAGCATCGAGTGCGCGCAGGTGCTGCGCGACGCCGGCGCCGACGTGCTCGGCGTCGTGAGCATCTTCACGTACGGCATGGCCGCGTCCGGCGAGGCATTCGCGCAGGCGGGCTTTGACCACGTGAGCCTGACCGACTTTGACACCCTCGTGGAGGTCGCCGCCGAGGAGGGCTACGTCAAGCCGGGCGACGTCGCGCGCCTGCGCGCCTTCAGGGACAACCCGCGCGACGAGTCCTGGCGGACGCTCGCGTAGCGACGTTTTGGGCGGCGCGCGACGTCGCGTCGCCATGAGACACGAAGGGAACGACCACATGGCACAGGACGAGTACCAGGATCATGACGGGCAGGACGGGAGCGCGGACGGCGCGCGCGGAGCCGACGAGCGCCGTCACTGCACCTACCGCCACCATCACCACGGCGAGGGGGAGGGCGACGCGCGCACGCCGCGCTTCAGGAAGCACCCCAAGGCCGTCTCGACGGCACTGACCTGGACGTGCGGGGACGAGACGTTTGCGTACACGGCGACGGCGGGTCACGTGAACATCCGCGAGGACGACGGCACGCCGATCGGCTCGATGTTCTGCCTGACCTACGCGCTTGACGGCGTGGACGACCCCGCGTCTCGTCCGGTGACCTTCGCGTTCAACGGCGGCCCCGGCAGCGCGAGCGTGCCGATCAACGTCGGCGGCATCGGCCCGCGCACGGTCGTCCCCAACGGCGACCGCCGCATCGGGCCCGCGCCCTTCCAGATCCAGGACAACCCGCACACGCTGCTCAGGGTGAGCGACGTCGTCTTCATCGACGCCATCGGCACGGGCTGGTCCGACTTCGCCGAGGGCGTGAAGGAGGAGCGCGCCTGGGGCGTGGACAAGGACGCGGAGTGCTTCGCGCGCTTCGTCGAGGCCTGGCTGCAGAGGACCGGCAGGTACAACTCGCCGCTGTACCTCTTCGGCGAGTCCTACGGCACGACCCGCAACGCGGTGCTCTGCCGCGTCCTGGAGGAGCGCGGCGTCGCCCTGAACGGCGTGGTCATGCTCTCCGCGCTGTTTGACTGGGCGCCCACCATGCCCGGCAACGACGCGAACTACGTGCAGCTCTTCCCGACGTACGCCGCCATCGCGCGCTACTTCTCCAAGGGCACGGCGTGCGCGGGCGCCTCGGACGACGACCTGTTCCGCGCGGCGGCGGACTTCGCCGAGGACAGGCTGGCGCCGGCGCTGCTGAAGGGCGACCGCCTGGACCCCGCCGTCGAGGACGGCCTGGCCGCCGAGATGAGCGCCTTCATCGGCCTGCCGAAGGCCCTCATCGCCCGGAGGCACCTGCGCGTGGAGCTCACCGACTTCCGCTGCGAGCTGCTGCACGACGAGGGCCTGGTCTGCGGGCGCCTGGACGGGCGGTTCACCTTTGACGAGGGCAACTTCCTGCAGACGAGCCGCGAGGGCGTGCCGGAGGAGGACCCCGCGGACGCGGGCATGAGCGCGGCGTGGGCCGCCGCGTGGCACCATGTGGTCGCCAACGAGATCGGGTATCGCAACCACAACCCGTACATCCAGGGCAACTACGAGAAGATCGGCCCGAAGTGGGACCACCGCCACCGCTCGGCGGGCGCCCTGTACGAGGCGAACGAGTCCAACGTCGCGTACGACCTCGCCTACACGATGCGCCACAACCCGCACCTGCGCGTGCTCGTGCTCGGCGGCCGGTATGACCTCGCGACGCCGTTCCTGGGGCCGATCGAGGACCTCTCCAAGATGTACCTGTCCGATCGCGTGCGGGGCAACCTGAGCTACCGGCTCTACGACGCCGGGCACATGATCTACGTGAACCCCGCCGCCTACGAGCGGATGGCGTCCGATGTGGAGGAGTTCTACCGAGCGGATGTTTAATAC
>CACZRK010000454.1 GCA_902783515.1 uncultured Coriobacteriaceae bacterium
GCTCCCGCACAGCAGCGGGCGCGCGGCGGCGTCCGGCACGGTTCGGAGCAGCGCCAGCGTCTCGCCGACCGCGGGCTCGACCGCGCACGCGGCAGGCTGAAGGTTGTTCTGGAGGGCGCCCAGGACGCGCGGGGCGTCGGCGGCGCGCAGGGCGTCGCACAGCGGCCCGACGTCCGGCAGCGCCGGGCCCAGCTCGTCAAAGGCGCGATACGCCGCGGCCGTGGGGACGCCGCGATCCGGCCGGGCGAGCACGAGCGGGACATCCAGGAACGGAAACCGCTCGCACGCGACGTCGCCGCGGCCTTCGAGCAAGCATGGCTGGTCATGCAGGAAGAAGGGGACGTCGGCGCCGAGGCCGCGCGCCACGCGCCCGACCACCCGCTCGTCGACGCCGTCCCACAGCGCGCGGAGGCAGCGCAGCACGGCGGCGGCGTCGGATGACCCGCCCCCGAGGCCTGCCTGGGCGGGCACGCGCTTGGACACCTGGATGTGCAGGCGGGGCTGGACGCCGAGCGCCTTCGCGAGGTCGTCCGCCGCCCGGTACGCCAGGTTCCGACGCGGGTCGCCCCCCACGGGGTCGGGGGTGCAGGTCACCGTGATGCCCGGCTCGGAGGCGACGCGCACACGAACCTCGTCGCACAGGCGCAGCGCGCACATGACGGACGTCACGCGGTGGTACCCGTCCTCATCGACGCCCGCGCGCACGCCAAGATAGAGGTTCACCTTTGCCGGCGCGACCGTGCGCACCGCATGCGGCCGCACAACGTCACGCCTCGCGCGCGTGTCGGCGGTCGCTGACCGCCCCCGACCCGTCTCTGCCCCCATGGCGTCTCCCCTCCTGTCTGACGAAGAGGGGGAGACGCCTCGCGGCACCTCCCCCTCTTCGTCACGCGTTCGTCATGCCGGCTCGCGCCGTTAGTTCTCGGACTCCTGCACGTCAAACAGGGCGGTGCCGGAGTCGGGATCGGACAGCACGACGGTACCCGTCAGCACGTCCACGTACTGGTAGGACTGGCGCGCCTTGCGGCCGCGACGCTCATCGACCTCCACGACGAACAGCGAGCCGTGGGTCTGGACGACCGTGCCCTCGCGCTCCACGACGCGCGAGCGGCCCATGTTCGCGCGCACCTTCACGCGCGAGCCCGTCAGGGACGCCAGCTTCTCGTGGATCTCCTCCACCTTGTTCTGCGACTCCTCGAGTTCCATAGGGCAGACCTTTCCGACCACGTCCCGAGGGGCGTGGCGACGATCGCTGATATGTATGCAGGTAGCGGCCCATGGTACAACGAAGATGAGGAGGCGGTATGTGTGGTGCGCCCGCGCGTCCCGACGACCCCGGCGCTACTCCGTCGCGCCCTTGTACCCGTTCGGGTTCTGCGACTGCCAGCGCCACGAGTCCTCGCACATGCGGTCAAGGTCGTACTCGGCCTTCCAGCCCATGAGGCGCTCTGCCTTGGACGGGTCGGCGTAGTTCTCGGCGATGTCGCCGTCGCGGCGCGGGCAGATCTCGTAGGGGATCTCGTGCCCGCAGGCGCGCGAGAACGCGTGGATGACGTCAAGCACGCTCGAGCCGCGGCCGGTGCCGAGGTTGAACACGTGCACGCCGGACTTGCCCTGCATGTAGCGCAGCGCGCTCACGTGGCCGCGCGCGAGGTCCACGACGTGGATGTAGTCGCGCACGCCGGTGCCGTCGGGCGTGGGGTAGTCGTCGCCGAAGACGCGCACGTGGTCAAGCTCGCCCACCGCGACCTTCGCGACATACGGCACGAGGTTGTTCGGGATGCCCTTGGGGTCCTCGCCGATCAGTCCCGACGGGTGCGCGCCGATGGGGTTGAAGTAGCGCAGCAGCATGACGTTCCACGTCGGGTCCGCGGTGACGAGGTCGCGCAGGATCTGCTCGATCATCGTCTTCGTCCAGCCATAGGGGCACGTCGCCGGCTGCAGGGGGGTCTCCTCCGTGCAGGGGACCTGCTCGGGCTCGCCGTAGACGGTCGCGGAGGACGAGAACACGAAGTTGCGCACGCCGTGGTCGCGCATCGCGCGCGCGACGTTCAGCGTGCTGCCGAGGTTGTTCGTGTAGTACTCGATGGGCTTGTGCACCGACTCGCCGACCGCCTTGAACGCGGCGAAGTGGATGACGCCCGCGATGGGGTTCTCGTCAAACACGCGGTCGATGAGCGCAGGGTCGCACGCGTCCCCGTCGTAGAAGGCGCGCAGCGGACGGCCGGCGATGCGCTCGACGCGCTTGAGCGCCACCTCGCTTGAGTTGGAGAGGTCATCCACCACGACCACGTCGTACCCGTTCTGCAGCAGCTCGACGCACGTGTGGCTCCCGATGAAGCCCGCGCCGCCCGTCACGAGGATGCAGGGCGCACCCGTGGTCTCGTCAGTCTGAGTTGCCATGAGACTCCTTCCGATGGATCCCTCTTGTCGTGTGCCGGTCGCGTCGGCGCCTCGCGCTCCCCGCCGGGCGACCGACGTCGCCAGCCGCGTCCCTCAGCTTCCGCGACAGGCGCAGGGCGACGTCCATGGAACCGGGCGTTACCTTTGTCTATGGTATCGCACATGCACGAACGACCTCGTACGCGCGCACAAGGTCATCGAGGCACCATGCGGCGTTGGCGGGGCTCGTGGACGGCAGACGCGTCGCCGGCACGCCGGTCGCGGGCTCGCAGAGACGGTGGTAGAGCCGCCAGGCCGTGGAGCCCGTCGTGCATATCGTGCGGACGGACGTCCGCCGCAGCAGCGCCGCGATGTCGTTGGGCACCGGGTCGCGGATGCTCGCGTCAGAGGCGCCCACGATCTCGCAGCTGGCGAGCACGTCCCAGATCGCGATCCCATGCCGACGCGCGAGCGCGGCGCGTCCCGCGTTGTCCCGCGGATCGACCTCGCCGAACAGCCGCGCGATGACCGGCCAGAAGCGGTTGCGGGGATGGCCGTAGTAGAAGCCCTCGGCCCGGGAGCGCACGGAGGGGAAGGTCCCCAGGATCAGCGTATGCGCGCGGTCTCCGCAGACGGGCTCGAAGGGATGGACGATCACAGCAGCTTCCACTCGCCGAAGTACTGCGGCACGTGGAAGGCCGGCTCCGGCACCTTCTTGGGATCGATGGGGAACAGC
>CACZRK010000455.1 GCA_902783515.1 uncultured Coriobacteriaceae bacterium
GGGGTGTGCGGTTTCGTGTCGAGAAGCCCGGGCGCGCGGGGCGGCGCCGCCCGTCCTCGTGACACCATTGTGCCTTGCGGCCGCGCCGGGGGCGCCCCACAACGCGAGGCACACGAGAATAGCCAAGGCCCGCAGCGGCGCGCGGCGACGCGCGCGGCGGCGACGCGCGGGCGGCACGCGGGTAGCCCGACGCCTCGCGGGGCAGATCCGCTTTTTCGGGGCAGATCGCCACGGGGTGCCCGACGTGGCGTGCGGGGCCTTTCGCCGGCCGTCCCGATGCAATATGATGCACGCGCGAGCGACATCTGTTGATGCGTCGCCCGATCTCGCACGTCATCGCACCCCTCGCCCGCGACCGCACGACCCACGCCACGTCCGCGCCACCCCCCATCCCACGACTCGTCAGCCATCCCCGTCAGCACGCCCCACGACGACGCCCGCCCGGCCACGACCGGCGGCGCCGCGCGGACGCCCGCGCCGGAGACCGTCCTCAATGCGAGGTGAAGCCACGCATGAGCAAGGAGCTCATCCGCCTGTCCCACATCACCAAGTCGTACGGCAGCACCACTGTGCTCGACGACCTGAGCCTGACCATCCACGAGAACGAGTTCGTGACGCTGCTCGGCCCCTCGGGATGCGGCAAGACCACGACCCTGCGCATCATCGGCGGCTTCGAGCGCCCCGACGCGGGCCAGGTCATCTTTGACGGCAAGGACATCACGGGGCTCGCGCCGGACAAGCGTCAGCTGAACACCATCTTCCAGAAGTACGCGCTGTTCACGCACATGAACGTCGCGGAGAACATCGCCTTCGGCCTGCGGATCAAGCACAAGCCAGAGTCCTATGTCCGCCAGAAGGTCGCCGACGCGCTCAGCCTCGTGAACCTGGCGGGCTTCGAGCGCCGCATGCCCGAGTCGCTCTCGGGCGGCCAGCAGCAGCGCGTCGCCATCGCGCGCGCGATCGTGAACGAGCCGAAGGTCCTGCTGCTGGACGAGTCGCTCGGCGCGCTTGACCTGAAGCTGCGCCAGACCATGCAGTACGAGCTGATCCGCCTGAAGGAGGAGCTCGGCATCACCTTCGTCTACGTGACGCACGACCAGGAGGAGGCCCTGACGATGTCCGACCACATCGTCGTCATGAACCAGGGCTACATCCAGCAGGAGGGCACGCCGGAGAAGATCTACAACGAGCCGGAGAACGCCTTCGTGGCCGACTTCATCGGCGACTCCAACATCATCCGCGCGACGATGGTCCGCGACCGGCTGGTCAACATCCTCGGCGCGGACTTCGCGTGCGTCGACGAGGGCTTCGGCGAGCACACCCCGGTGGACGTCGTGATCCGTCCCGAGGACGTGGAGCTCGTCGCGCCCGAGGCCGGCACGATCTCGGGCACCGTCACCTCGCTCATCTTCAAGGGCCAGCACTACGAGATGGACGTCCAGGCGGCCGGGTTCTCCTGGCTCGTGCACTCCACCCGCATGAAGGAGGTCGGCAGCGAGGTCGGCATCCTCGTGGACCCCTTCAACATCCAGGTCATGAACAGGCCCGCGTCCGAGGACGAGGAGGCGATCGAGCTCGATGCCTAGCAACGCGCGCGTCTCGACGCTTCTCGCGTCGCCCTACCTCGCCTGGGCGCTCATCTTCATCCTCGTGCCCCTCGGCATGGTCGTCTACTACGGCCTCACCGACGACACGGGCGCCTTCACGCTCGCCAACGTGGCCGCCATCGCCCAGCCCGAGCACGCCAAGGCGCTCGGGCTCGCGCTGCTGCTGGCCGTCATCAGCACGGTCATCTGCCTGGTGCTCGCCTACCCCCTTGGCATGATCCTCGCCCGGCTCGGGCGGTCCAGCCAGGGGCTCGTCTCCACGCTGTTCATCCTGCCGATGTGGATCAACTTCCTGCTGTGCACGCTGGCGTGGATGACGCTGCTGGAGAACAAGGGCGTCATCAACGGCGTGCTCCAGGCGCTCGGCCTGCCCGGCATCGACGTCATCAACACGCCCGTCGCGATCGTGATCGGCATGGTCTACAACTTCCTGCCGTTCATGATCCTGCCGGTCTACAACGCCCTGTCCCGCATCGACGAGAACGTGGTCAACGCGGCGCACGACCTGGGCGCCGGCCCGCTCCAGACGTTCCTGCGCGTCACGCTGCCCCTCTCCGTGCCCGGCATCGTGAGCGGCGTCACGATGGTCTTCGTCCCCGCGCTCACGACGTTCGCCATCTCCACGATGCTCGGCGGCTCCAAGATCCTGCTGATCGGCAACGTCATCGAGCAGGAGTTCACGCTCAGCTACAA
>CACZRK010000456.1 GCA_902783515.1 uncultured Coriobacteriaceae bacterium
AGGTCGCAGCCGCGAGCGCCGACGTGGATGGGAAGCGTGATTCAATGGCGCAGGACAGGTCTTGGGCGCGGGATAGCCTCGCCGCTGACAGCATGCTTGAGGCGAATGCCGTCCTGAGCGTGCATGGCGTGACGTTTGACGTCAAGCTCGCCGACACCGACGCGGCTCGGACGCTTGCCAACCGGTTGGCGCAGGGTCCCGTGACGGTTGATCTGCATCCATACGGCGGCTTTGAGATGGTGGGGCCTCTGCCGTGGAGCCTGCCGACCGACGACGCACAGGTCACGACGACTGCCGGCGACATCATGCTGTATCAGGGGGATCAGATCACGATCTTTCTTGACACGAACTCCTGGTCGTACACGCCGCTTGGTCGCATTCAGGGCGCGTCGGTGCAGGACCTTAAGAACGCCTTCGGTGATGGTCCGGCAACAGTGACGCTCTCATAGACGTCGGACGCGCAGGCCAAGGCATTCCGCATTCTGCTCCTTGGCTGAATCGCTTAATGTTACATAACATATATTATCGGATTTATTGAAGTGACCGTTGCATGTGCGGCGCGCAGTCCGCCCGTTCCAATCGCGCCGACGCCCGACGGCACTCGGATGCATGATGGGCGTCGTCGCCCAGACATCGCCGCGCATGCGATGTCAACTTTGCCCGTCTCGATCGTGTTGTAGGTGAGCGCTCAAGGATCGGCACGCACACGTCGGAAGGAGGCAATCGCAATGCTGAGAGGCGTGGGTCGTGACGAGGAGGTGCACCGGGAGGCGCGGCGCCTTGTAGATGCGTACGGCGACCTCGCGCTGCGGCTCGCCTACACCTACCTCGGCTCGCGTCAGGACGCCGAGGACGTGAGCCAGGACGTGCTGTGCAAGATGATCACGCGCCGCGTCCCGTTCAACGGGCAGGAGCACGAGCGCGCGTGGGTCATCCGGTGCACGGCGAACGCCTGCAAGGACCTGCTGCGCAGCGCCGCCCGGACGAGGAACGTCCCGCTCGACGCCGTGACCGAGCCGCCCGACGCGGCCGTCACGTTCGATGACGCCGATGACGTCCCCGGGCAGGTGACGCGGGCGGTGATGGGGCTGCCTCCCCTGTATCGGGAGGCTGTCTACCTGCACTACTACGACGACATGAGCATCAAGGAGATCGCCGAGGCGGTCGACGCCGCGCCGAGCGCGGTGGCAAAGCGGCTCAGCCGCGCACGCGAGGAGCTCCGCGAGAGACTGGAGGGGCACGATGACGGACGAGACGATGCGCGAGACGATGGGGCGGTATCGGGACGAGATGGCGACGGTCACGCTCTCCGACGCGCGGCGGGAGCGGATGGCGAGCGCCGTCGCGTCGGCGGCGGAGGCGTCGCGAGGCCATGCTGACGAGGCCGAGGTGCTGGACCTGCGCGGCGCGCGCAGGTCTCGCCCGCAGCGATGGCGCCCGAGGTTCGCGATCGCGGCGGCGGCCTGCCTCGCCGTGGTCGTCGGCGTGGGCGGCTACGCGTACGCAAGCGGTCGCCTGGTCGGCGTCACCGACGTCATCGACGCCATCTTCCACGGCGCGCCGGCGGCCACGGAGGTCCGCGACAAGGTCGGGCACCCGGTGGACGCCGCGGCGACGAACGACGGCGTGACCATCTCGGCCGACGCCGTGGTGGGTGACGACCACAGCTACGCGATCGTCTACAGCATCAGGCGCGACGACGGTGAGCCGTTCGGCCAGGTCGGCACGGACGAGAACGGCACGCTCACGATCGACGGGCGGCACGTGCGGGTGGACCTCGATCAGTCGGTCACCGGCGCCACCGGCCAGGGCGGCGGGCTATACCTCTACGACGCCGACCCCGCCGACGGCGCGATCCAGGCGGTCATGATGTGCACGACCGACGCGAGCCTCGTCGGCGCGACCGTCAGGACGCACGTCACGGGCATCGGCCTGTGCGACGACGACGGTGTCAGCGTCGATCCGCTCGCGACGGGCTCGTGGGATCTCACGTTCGCGCTGAACTACGAGAGCGACCAGGTGACGCTCACGCCCGCCGGGGCGCTCGCGGTCGCGGGCGTCGACGGCACGGTGCAGACGGTGAGCGCCTCGCCGATCGGCGTCTGGGTCGAGTACACCGTGGCCGGCGTCGAGGAGCCGCCGGAGACGGACGGCATGTGGTCCCCCGCCTTCCTCGAGCTCGGGGAGATCACCGTCACCATGCGCGACGGCACGAGCTTCTCCGTGCCCAGCGGCGCGGGCGGTGAGTCCGAGCGGGACGGCGTGACCTCGTGTCAGGTCGGCGCGTTCTTCGACCGGGTGGTCGACCCGGCGCAGGTCGCGTCGGTGAGCTTCGGCGGCGTGACCGCCACCGCGTAGGCACCGCGATGCGGCATGCGGGGCTCGTCAGGACGCGCGGGCGTCCGGCGAGCCCCGCCGCGAGACGGGGACCGCGCGGCCTCGGCGTCACTCCCAGGCCCACTGGCCGTCCACGAAGACGGGGGTCACCGTCCCGTCAACCGCGACGCCGTCCACGCGCAGGTCGTCGGCGCCGATCATGAAGTCCACGTGCGTCGCGCCGTGGTTCACGCCGTGCGCGAGCAGCTCGTAGGCGCCCATCGCCAGGCCGCCCTCGTAGCACTCGGGGAAGCCCGTGCCCAGCGCCAGGTGGCAGCTCGCGTTCTCGTCGTAGAGCGTGCTGTAGAACAGAAGGCCGCTCTGTCGGATCGGCGTGTTCTTGGAGACGAGCGCGCACTCGCCCAGGCGGCGCGCGTTCTCGTCGGTCGCCAGGATGTGGTCCAGCACCTCCCCGCCTGTCGCCGCCCCGTGCTCCACGACGGCGCCGTCGCTGAACCTGAACCAGAAGTCGCGGATCACGACGCCGTCGTGCACGAGCGGCAGCGCGGCGTGCACGATCCCGTTGACGCGCATGCGGTCAGGCGAGGTGAAGACCTCCTCGGTCGGAATGTTCGGGAAGAACCGCACGCCGTCGGTCGATGCTCCCGAGCCGCCCGCCCACACCTGCCGGTCCGTGAGGCCGACCGTGAGGTCCGTCCCGTTGGCGGAGACGTAGTGCAGCCGGTCAAAGTGGTGCCCGTTCATGAACGCCAGGCTGCGCGCGAACGCCTCGTCGTGCGCGCGCCACGCTTCAAGCGGGTCGTCGTTGTCGGCGCGCGCGGTCGCAAGGATCGCGTCCCAGAGCCGGGCGATCGCCGAGACGGTCCCCTCGTCCGGGAACACCTTGCGCGCCCACGCCGCGGTCGGGACGCCGGCGATCCCCCACCGGTTGCGACCGAAGTCCATGCCGTCGCGCCATGCGGTCGCCTCGGTGTTGCGCGCCTTGCGGGCCGCCGCGGGCTTGCGCGGGTCGATGCCGGCGAGCACGTCGGGGTCCTCCCCCTCAAGCCACAGGAAGCACGCGCCCTGCTCGGCGAGGTCGTTGAGCTGCGCGCGCTTCCAAGCGGGCATGTGCTCAAAGTACGCCAGTGGCGTGCGCTCGTACTCAAGGCGCGCCACGTCGTCGTCGCCCCAGATGACCGTCACGTGCCCCGCGCCCGCGTCATATCCCGCGCGCACGACCATGCGCGCGAAGTAAGCCGCCTCCACCGGCGCGGTCACGACGAGCTCCTGGCCCTGCGCGACGGCGACGCATCGGCGCACGAGCAGGTTCGCGTAGCCCTCCAGCCGCGGCGCGAGCGCGGCGATGCGCCCGGCGAGCGCGGGGTCAAGGATGTCGAGAGGTGCGGGGATGCGTGCGGGCGCTGCTGTCATGACGTGTGCTCCTGACGTGGTCGATGCATGCGACGGCCCCGGCCGCCTGCGAGCGACGCTCGCGGGACCGGGGCGTGTCTGCGCGGAGAGGCGCGGGCGACGCTAGGCCGCCCAGCCCTTGCCGTCGCTGCCGAAGGTGCGGATGAGCTCCTCGGCGCGGGCCACGATCGCCTCGAAGCCCGGCTTCAGGAGCTTGCGGGGGTCGTAGCCCTTCCCCTGCTGGTCAAGGCCCGCCTCGATGTAGGCGCGCGTGGCCTTGGCGAAGGCGACCTGCAGGTCGGTGTTGACGTTGATCTTCGCGACGCCCATGGAGATGGCCTTCTGCACCTGGTCGGTCGGGATGCCGGTGCCCCCGTGCAGGACGAGCGGCAGGTCGCCGACCTTCTCCTTGATGGCGGCGAGCACGTCAAACTGCAGGCCCGCCCAGTTGGCCGGGTACAGGCCGTGGATGTTGCCAATGCCGCAGGCGAGGAAGTCCACGCCGGTCTGCGCGATCGCGAGGCACTGCGCCGGGTCGGCGACCTCGCCGAGCGAGGCCACGCCGTCCTCCACGCCGCCGATTCCGCCGACCTCAGCCTCGATCGAGAGGCCCTTGGCGTGGGCGACCTTCACGAGCTCCGCCGTGCGGGCGAGGTTCGTCTCGAAGTCGGGCTCCTTGGAGCCGTCGTACATGATGGAGGTGAACCCGGCGTCGATGCACGTGAAGCAGTCCTCGTACGTGCCGTGGTCCAGGTGCAGCGCGACCGGCACCGTGATGCCCATGGTCTCGGTCAGGGTGTGCACGATCTCGGAGACGACCTTGAAGCTCGTCTGCCACTTCGCGGCGCCCGAGGTGCACTGGACGATCACCGGCGACTGGGTCTGCTCGGCGGCCGTGAGGATCGAGCGCGTCCACTCGAGGTTGTTCGTGTTGAAGGCCGCGATCCCGTAGTGGCCGCGCTCGGCCGCCCGCAGCATCGCGGTTGCGCTGACAAGCATGTGTGCCTCGTTTCCTTGACTCGTGTCCGTGGTTCGTGTCTGCGCGCGGTTCGCGTCCCTTGGCTCGGGCGCCGCGCCGTGTCGCGCCACCGGCGCCCGCGACCGTCTGCCACCGGGCGTCCCGAGCCTCGCATGCGCGACACCCTCTCACTGTAGCGCGCCGACGACGCGGGTGCGACGACGCGTCCGCGGGGATCGGTGGGCGTCGTCGAGGCGCGCGCGACGGGCGCCGCCCACCCGTCCCGGGGCGTGCCGCTAGGGCGCGACGTGCGGGTAGTCGAGCCCGTTGGGGTGCGGGACGGCGCGCGTCGCGTGCATGAAGCCGGGGATCATCGAGCAGATCGCGCCCGTGAGCGTCTCGACGTCGGCCTGCATGCCGTCAGCGAGCCATCCGTAGACGACCTGCGTGGTGCCCGTGACGTACAGCGTGACGCACGCGCTGCGCCGCTGCCGCTCGGACAGCGTCGCCGACGGCGCGACGAACTCGGCGATCGCGAGGCGCACGAGCCACGCGTCGAGCAGCCCGTGGTACCTGACCCCGAACTCATGCGCCGGCACCTGTCGGAAGAACGCCTCGTGCGCGCGAAGGCGGCGCAGGCAGTCCAAGGTGTGCTCGGGCGTGAACAGCGCGCACTCCCCCTCCAGCAGCGGCCGCGAGGCGACGTAGTCAAAGAGGTCCTCGTAGCTCGCGAAGTGATTGTAGAAGGTCTGCCTGCTCATGCCCGACGCGTCGATGACGTCGGCGAGCCGCACGTCGCGCAGGTCACGGGACTCGCTCATCCGCAGCAGCGCGTCCGTGAAGCGACGCCGCACCATCGACAGCCTGGGCATGCCGCCCCCCTCTCAGCGCCCGCCGTCCCTCGCATCCGCCTCTAGCATTGCCTATTCGCGCGAAAAGTCAAGGAAGCGCAGATGGCTAACTTCCAGGTCAGGTACGCTGCGCGTGAGGCGACGACGCGTTGGGGGACGCGTTGATCGACGTCATCGTCCCGCCCATAGGGAGGGCGGGACCCACGGGAAGGGGGACCACCATGGAGGACATCTCGCGCAGGGGCTTCGTCGGAGCGATGGGGGCGGGCCTGGTCGCGGGCGTCGGCTTCAGCGGCTCGGTCGTGAACGTCGCCGGCGCCAAGGAGGCGTCCGCGGCGAGGGACGCCAAGGCTGGCTCCGCGCCGGCCGACGACCCGACCTCGCAGCCGGGCGGCGTCCAGTGGTACGAGGACCAGGCAGCGGCGATCGCGGGCATCGACAAAGACTGGCAGGACCCGAGCAAGACCGACCCCGTCCTCAACGAGGTGA
>CACZRK010000457.1 GCA_902783515.1 uncultured Coriobacteriaceae bacterium
CGGGCAAACGGCGGCGCACGCGCGTATGGGCGCCGCGCCGAACGGCAACACAAGATGACAGCACGCGATGTCGACGCGAGGAGGCGCATGACATGTTGAACGAGAGGACGGGAGAGGTGTTCTCCATCGCCCGTGACAACCGGCCGGTACCCGGCTGCACGACGTCCAAGGTGGTCCGTCAGCTGGATCAGTCGTCGATCCTGTACTTTTCGCTGGCCGCCCGCACCGACATCAGCCCGGAGACCTTCCGCTATCACAAGCTTCTGCACGTCGAGGAGGGCGAGCTCGTCGTCTTCACGGCCACGGGCGAGCAATGGCGCGTCGGCGCTGGCGAGTCGACGCTCACGCCGGTCGGGGTGCCCGTCGGCATGCGGACGGACCGGGGCTGCATCTATACGGAGATCGAGGTCAAGGAGGGTTCGACCATGAACGAGGCGCTCAAGGCGGGCGAGGTGTTTGCGCTCGCAGACCTGCTGCCCACCCAGGACGGCAAGATCGTCAACATGGACCTGGTGCACAACGACACGATGAAGTTCGTCCTCATGAGCTTCGGCGCGGGCACCGGCCTCTCCGAGCACGCCGCCCCGGGCGACGCGATCATCTTCGCGCTCGCCGGTGAAGGCGTGATCGGCTACGAGGGCACGGAGCACGTGATCAAGGCGGGCGAGAACTTCCGGTTCGCCAAGAACGGCCGGCACTACGTCCGCGCCGACACGCCGTTCAAGATGGCGCTGCTGCTGACGCTCTCGTAGGCGCCGGGCGAGTGCGTGCCTGGTGACGCGACGGGGAGCACCCTCGCGCGATGATTGTGCGGGATGCGTGAGCGTGTGGCGACGCTGTTGCCATTGCGCGACAAAGATGCAATTATACATATCTGCAATGCGCTATTAGCTCAGTGGATTAGAGCGTCTGACTACGAATCAGAAGGCCGTAGGTTCGAATCCTACATGGCGCACCATTGCACTGTGAAGCCGGGGCCGCGAGGTCTCGGCTTTTTTCATGCGTGACGTACGCGCGCCGGGATGTGGCGCGCGCGATGCACAAAAAGCCGACTCGTGAGGTCGCCGTGCGAGGAAAGGGCGCGCGTGACCGCACGGGTCGGCTTTTCGTGCGAGTCGGGAGGGCCGAAGACCGTAGTACGAAGTGCGGGTACGATATCACCGCAGCCCACACTACCTCCGTAATTCACGAGCCCACCGAACTCAGGGAATCACGAGCCGGAGAATCCGACCCGTGACCGCACGCGTCGGCTTTTCTCGCAGCGCGACCGCACGCGCACCCTTTTTTAACGGCGCGTGTGAGGTCGGATGCCTCCGAGCGCCGCAGACGCCCCCCGTGCTGCCTTCATCGCCCGCATGACCATGCTCGTTCGCGCGCGCCGGGCGAACCATTCTGTCCGTCTGCCCCTATCGACGGCCGCGTCAGCCGCGCGAACGGCCTGTTGTCACCGTGTCGTCAGACACTCGCGCTGCCGGCGCGCCATGCGTGCCTCGCGCATCAGGGATGCCCGCGACCTGATCGACGGCATCGTGCGCCGCGAGTCGGGATGTGTCGCCGGTGGGCATGAGGGCAACGGGCGCCTCGGCAGGTCGGCCGCTCGCGGACGAGTCCTTTTCGGTGGCCTTCTTCCCGGCGCCGTTCTTGACGGCGGCCTCTGCGGGCGCGCGCTTCGCGGATGCGCTGGCGGCGCGCTTGCCCCGCTTCGCGCTGCGCTTCGCGGGCGCGCTGGCGGACGTGTCGCTCGGCTCGTGCGTCATCTGATCGTCATCCAGCGAGGATGCCAGCTCCAGCGTTGCGAGCGCCGCCTCGAAGTCACTCGAGAAGAAGGTGCTGATCGGCACGCCATACGCCTTTGAGATGGAGAACAGCGTCCGCAGGCTCGGCGCGCGGCGACCTTGCTCGATGTATCCGACATAGACGCGGTCAAGCGACAGGATCTCGCCGGCCTCCTCCTGCGTGAGGCCGAGCGACTCGCGTCGCTTGCGTATCTCGGATCCGAGCGCCGTGAGGCAGCTTCGGTAACTGGAAGTTTGCATGCTTCGAACGGTAGTGAGATTCGTATTGATGCTCTACTAACTGTGAGTTAGCAATTCGAATCATGATCCGTTTCTGCAGCTCAAGTGGTTTATGTGCGGTTGAAATAGCAGAGCGTCCCAGGGCGGCAGGCCAGTGCGGGACCCTTCCCCCGCAATCCCCCCGTCATGTCACGCTCCTATCTTCTAGTTGTTGCATCTGAGAGCCGGATATCGAATGCTTCTTGGGTGCAATGCAGACTCTGGCGGGCAGGGATGCCGAC
>CACZRK010000458.1 GCA_902783515.1 uncultured Coriobacteriaceae bacterium
ATCGGTCGCAGCGTCGCCGAGCGCCGGGGCGCCGCCGAGCTCAGCGCGGCGTGCGCGCCGTCGGCTGGAGGACGGCGTCGCGCCACGTGGGCTCGGCCCCCATGCCCTCGGCGGCCTTCTCCGCGGCGGACGGGCCGGCGAGGCGCTCGATGATCGCGAGGGCGTAGGGCACGAGGTCGCCGACGGTGCGCGCGGTGATCAGGCCGTCCGACGCCACGACGGCCCCGTCCACGTAGGCGCCCGGCGGCAGGACCGACTCATAGCCGGGGCAGACGGTCGCGAGGCGCCCCGCGAGGAGCCCGAGCTCGCCGAGCGCGATGGGGGCGACGCCGCTCGCCGCGACGGTCTTGCTGCCCATGAAGTCGCGCAGCAGCACGCGCACGGCCTCGTTGGCGTGCAGCCGGCGGACGCTCGGCAGCCCGCCGGGGATGACGACGCAGTCGAATGACGAGACGTCCACGGCGTCCAGGCGCTCGTCGGCGCTGACCTGCACCTGCTGAGCGCTGATGACCTGGTAGGTGCCCGTCGTGGAGACAAGGCGGGTGCGCAGCCCCGCGCGCCGGCAGGCGTCCATGACCATGAGTGCCTCGACGGTCTCAAAACCGTCGGCTATCAGTACGGCAATGCTCGGCATGGACGTCTCCTCATCGCACGGTCTGTTGCCACGCAGCGCGTGATCGCCGGTGACTTAGCTACCGTGTACCCGTACCGTGCCGGCGGGATTCGCTCGGGGCCGTCAGCACCCAGGATTCGCCTTCGTGCGGGGGCCTTCGTCCGACGCTGGCTGGCGCGGCGCCGGCGAGGCACCGGGCTCCGTTGCGCTCAGCAGCATCCTGACGTGCGGGATGCCATCCATCAGGAACTCCTCCGAGACCTGTCGGAACCCCGCCCTCTCATAGAACGGTCTCGCGTAGGCCTGCGCCTCAAGGTAGACGTCGCCCGCACGGAAGCACTCCCGCGCCGCGCGGACACCCTCGGAGAGGATCGCGCTTCCGAGGCCCTGGTGCCGTCGCACCGCGATCACGCGCCCGATGGAGACGTGCTCGCTCTCCACGCCCCTGTCCATCACCCGGAGGTACGCCTGGATCCCGTCCTCGTCCTCCATCCACACGTGGACGGCGCCCTGGTCAAGGTCGTCGAGCTCCATGTAGGGACAGTGCTGCTCAACGACGAAGACGGCGACGCGCAGCCGCAGGATCGCGTACAGCTCGTCAGTCGTGAGCTCGCCGAATCTCTTCCTGCGGAACCGCATGTCACCCTCCGTGCTCTGCGTTCGTCGCGACATGCCGGCTTGGCCCGGGGTCGTCAGCGCCTCCTGGCGAGGTGCACGACCGTCTCCACGTGGAAGGTCTGCGGGAAGAGGTCGACCGGCGTGGCGCTCACGGGCGCGAGCCGCCCGTCGGCGACGAACAGCGCGAGGTCGCGGGCGAGCGTCGCCGGGTCGCACGACACGTAGGCGACCTGCTCGACGTCGCTTTCGCCCAGCGCGTGCACCACGGAGGGGTCAAGGCCCGCGCGCGGCGGGTCCACGACGACCTTCGTGGCGTCCTCCAGCAGGTCAAGCACGCGCGCGGCGTCGTCGCCGATGCACTCCACGCTGTCCTGCAGGCCGCGGCGCTCGACGTTCGCCTTGAGGTCGCGCACCGCCGGCCCATAGCTCTCCACCGCGATGACGGCAGGGCACGCCTTCGCGAGCGGCAGGGTGAAGGTCCCCGCGCCGCAGTACAGGTCGCACACGACGTCGTCCTCGCCTGGCTGCAGCGCGTCCATGACGAGCGACACGAGCCTCTCGGCGCCGGCGGTGTTGACCTGGAAGAACGAGGGGGCCGAGAGCGTCATGCGGCCGCCGGCGATGCGCTCGGTCCACACGCCGCGGCCCGCGAGCCTCTCGACGCGGGAGACCTTGCGCGCGGCGCCGCCCTCCTTCACGAGCACGCGCGCGATGGAGGTGGGGTGGGCGGCGTCGGTGATCACCTTCGCGACCTCGTTGCGCGGGAACGCCTCGGGGTCGGTCCACAGGGCGACCTCAAGCGAGCCGGTGCGCTCCGAGGAGCGGATGCCCACGCGCTCCATGCCGAGCTCGCGGGACGAGCCCATGAACCTGAGCGCTCCGCTCACGGCCTTCGGGACGCGCTGCGCGGACGCGCCCAGCAGCAGACAGCGGTCGATGGGGACGACGCCCTTGCCGTCGCGCTCGTGCATGCCGAGCACGATGCCGCGGCCGCCGGCAGCCGGGATCACGGCGAGCTCCACCTTGTTGCGGTAACCCCACTGCTCGTCGGAGGGGACGATGTCCTGGAGCAGGCCGTCGACCTCGTCCTCGGAGAAGCGGCCGATGCGCATGAGCGCGTCGCGGACGTTCTTGCGCTTCGCCGCGAGCTGCGCCTCGTACGTCATGACCGACCACGGGCAGCCCCCGCAGACGCCCGCGTACGGGCAGCGGGAGGCCACGCGCGCCTCGGACGGCTGCAGCACCTCGGTGACGGTCGCGCGGGAGAACGAGCGCCCCTCTGAGGTGACGCTCGCCTCCACGACGTCTCCCGGGACGCCGCCGGCGACGAAAACGGCCTTGCCGCCCTCGTCGTGGCTCACGGCGTCGGCGCCATATGCCATGCTCTCGATCGTCAGCCGCATCTGTCGGGTTACCGCCCTTTCTTGACGGAGCCATGGAGCAGAACGCGCAGACCGGCGCGCACGAGCGCCCAACCGGTGACGCTGCGGCCGTTCTGGCGAACCATGAGCTCGATTGCCTGCATCGGCTGATCATCGTGCGCCATGGCGTCGCCCTTGGCGTCCGTCGCGGGGGCCTTCTCAGTATCGCCATGTTCGGCGGGCGCCTCGGGCGCGCTCTCGATGGGGGTCGCGTCGACCCGCACCGTCTGCGCCGCCGCGGCCTCGACCGACGCGACCTTCGTCTCGATCGCGCTGATCTTGGAGGCGATCGCGTCAAGGCGCGTGTCAAGCTGCAGCGACAGCCTGCGG
>CACZRK010000459.1 GCA_902783515.1 uncultured Coriobacteriaceae bacterium
AGAAGCGCCTGGCCGAGGAGTTCGGCCTGCTGGTGGGCATCTCCTCGGGCGCTGCCGTCGCCGCGGCCATCGAGCTGGGCAACCGCGCGGAGAACGCCGGCAAGACGATCGTGGCCATCCTGCCCGACACCGGCGAGCGCTACCTGTCCATGGACCTGTAGGCGGCACGACGGGCGCGACCTGCGGCGCCGACGGCCCGCGGGAGCGCCCGCGGCCGTCGTGACCCGCGACGGCCCCGCCTGACAGTTGAAGAGCGACCATGAGGTCATCCCGCGCCGCGCGGGCGACGAATTGTCGGGATCTGGCGAAGCGCCCGATCACGGCTCGCGCCCGCGCGGCGCCCGTCATGCCGTGGGTACAAGTGACTCAAACGACAGGACGGCGGCCGCGCCGCCGCGGCGGGCACGCCGGGACGCGCGCGGCATTGCGCAACGAAAGGGATGACGAGACATGGATCGATACGACGTGGTGATCGTGGGCGCGGGCACGGCGGGGCTCACCGCCGCCATCTACGTGCAGCGCGCGAACCGCAGCGCCCTGGTGCTGGAGGCAAAGTCGTACGGCGGGCAGATCATCAACACGCCCGACATCGAGAACTACCCGGGCATCAAGCACGTCTCCGGCTTTGACTTCTCCACCACGCTGTACGAGCAGGCGACCGAGCTCGGCGCGAAGGTGACGTACGCCGAGGTCACGGGCGTGGACGACGAGGGCTCGCGCAAGGTCGTGCACACCGCGGACGGGACGGCGTACGAGGCCGGCGCCGTGATCATCGCCACCGGCGCGCGGAACCGCCCGCTGGGGATCGCCCGCGAGCAGGAGCTGGTTGGCCGCGGCGTCTCGTACTGCGCGACCTGCGACGGCATGTTCTTCCGCGGCAAGGACGTCGCGGTGAACGGCGGCGGCAACACGGCCGTGGAGGACGCCGCCTACCTGGCGGGCGTCTGCAACAAGGTGTACCTGATCCACCGCCGCGACCAGTTCCGCGCGGACGCCGCGGACGTCGAGCGCCTGCGCGGGATGGACAACGTGGAGTTCGTGCTGAACGCCACGGTCACCGCGATCGAGGGCGACGAGTTCGTGACGGGCGTGCAGGTGACGGACAAGACCGACGGATCTACGCGCACGCTGCCGGTCTCCGCGCTGTTCGTGGCCATCGGCCAGGTGCCGGACAACGTCGCCTTCCGCGGCGTGGTGGACCTGGACGAGAAGGGCTACGTCGTGGCGGGCGAGGACTGCCTCACGCGCACCCCGGGTGTGTTCGCGGCCGGCGACTGCCGCACGAAGGGCGTTCGCCAGCTGGCGACGGCGGCGGGCGACGGCGCGGTCGCGGCGTCAGCGGCCGTCGCGTACCTGCGATAAGACCGCCGTCAACGGCATGGCGGGCATGACGGGCATCAAGCGAAGGGAGCACGAATGGGTTTCTACGACTTCAGCGTGAAGGACCCGCAGGGCAACGACGTCAGCATGGCGTCGTTCGCCGGCAAGGTCGTCCTGGTGGTCAACACGGCGACGGGCTGCGGCTTCACGCCGCACTACGCGCCGCTCCAGAAGATGTACGAGGAGCTGCACGACCAGGGCCTGGAGATCCTGGACGTGCCGTGCAACCAGTTCCTCGGCCAGACGCCGGGCACGGACGACGAGATCCACGAGTTCTGCACGCTCAACTACGGCACGACGTTCCCGCAGATGCACAAGTCCGACGTGAACGGCGAGCACGAGCTGCCGCTGTACGCGTGGCTCAAGCAGCAGAAGGGCTTTGAGGGCTTCGGCGAGGGCGAGCTCGCCGGCAAGATGGACGCGCTGCTCGCCGGCATCGACCCTGACTATCGCTCGAACCCCGACATCAAGTGGAACTTCACCAAGTTCCTCATCGACCGCGACGGCAACGTGGTCGCGCGCTTTGAGCCGACCGCCGACATGGCGGACGTCGAGAAGGCCGTGCGCGCGCTGCTGTAGCCGGCGGCCGGAGGCTGCGTCCCAAAACGCGGACGCGGCGCCTCATGGCCGCGAGACGACATCCTGAAGGGCCTGCTCCCGGAACTCCGTCGGGGTCAGGCCCTTCAGCTTGGCCGGGCGTCCCCGTCCGCGGGGCCGTCCTGGCTCACGAGCTGGACGACCTCCTCGCGACTGCCGACGCCCAGCTTGCGGTAGATATTGCGCATGTGCGTGTAGACGGTGTTCTTGGAGATGAGCAGCGTCTCGGAGATGTACGTGCGCCCGTGGCCGTGGGCCAGATACCCGAAGATCTCCGTCTCGCGCGGGGTGAGGTCGGCCTCGCGGGCGAGGCGCCCCACGCGCTCGTCAAGCGACTCGACGGGCGCGCCGACCGTCTGGATGTCGGCGTCCTCGCGCGCCTCGCCCGTCGCCGCGCCATCCGACGTCGCCGTGCCGCGCCACCCCCACACGAGCGCGCGCACGACGATCACGCCGCAGTACGCGACCGCGAGGACGATCGCGGTCGCGGCGTGCTCCTCGACCGTGGTGTCGAGCGCGGCCCCCACGCCGATGCCGGCAATCGCGGCGAGGCAGTACGTCCCGACGAGCGTCGCGAACACGACCGCCCGCGGGAACTCGTGCGCGTTGGAGACCGCGCACCCGACGGCGATCGCGACGAACCCGACCAGCGAGAAGAGGGCGTTCGCGACGACGACGCCCGCGTCCCCCGACCCGATCGACGGCAGCGCGCAGACGGCGATCGTGACGGTCGCGGCGGCGGGGATCAGGACGTCCCGGCTGAACGCGCCCACCGGGCGCGGGGGCGTGACGACGAGGAACGGCAGGGTCACGAGGGCCGCCAGCGGCACGGCGAGGTGCTGGGCCGTGAGCGCGCCGCCGCACACGAGCGTCGGCGCGACGCCGATCGTGAACGACGAGATCGCCATCCCCACGAGCGACGACCCCATGACGGAGAGGAATGGCCGCAGGAG
>CACZRK010000460.1 GCA_902783515.1 uncultured Coriobacteriaceae bacterium
AGTTCTTGTACTCCTCGAAGCAGGGCGGAGCGACCACGAGCCTTCGACCCTCTCCCCCGAACGCGAAGATCAGGTTGAAGAGCGCCTCGTCGCCACCGTTGCCGACGATGACGTTCTCCCGACGCACGCCATGCCGCGCGGCCAAGGCGTCGCGCAGGTCGCCGGCCAAGGGGTCGGGATACCTGTTGAGCGGCGTCGCGCACATCGCCTCGCGCATCGCCTCCACCACAGACGCAGGAAGCGGGTGCGTGTTCTCGTTTGCGGAGAGGTTCACCTCGCACGGCGAGAAGGCAGGGTCGTACGGCTCGAACGACGCGAGCGAGGGACGAACGCGCGCGAAGGCGTCGAACTCAGGCATTCGATTCCTCCCCCGCGAAGCCGGGCAGCTTGAGGGTCGCGGGCGCCCCGAGCTCCTCGGGCCAGGCGCACGACATGGCGTCGGCACAGGCGGCCACGGGATCGTCAAAGCGCTCCGAGGAGTCCTCGAGCAGCTTGCGACGCATGCCGACCGAGAGCGCATGGGCCCACAGGCCTTCCGCCTGGGCCAGGGTCTGCACGGCCGGACCGTCCGACATGAGTCCCTCCGGCGAGTATGCGATCACGCTCGAGCGCTTCACGAAGTCGTATACGCCCAGCGGGTTCGAGAACGTGGCGGTGCCACCTGTGGGAAGCGTGTGGTTGGGACCCGCCACGTAGTCGCCGAGCGGCTCGGAGCTCCAGGTGCCCACGAAGATGGCGCCGGCGTTGCGGATCTTGCCGAGCGCCGCCATGCCGTCGGCCGTCTGGACCTCCAGGTGCTCCGGCGCGATCTCGTTGACCGAGGCGATGGCCGCGTCCATGTCGGGGGCGATCACGACGATCCCCTTGTTGTCCAGCGAGGCGCGGGTGATCTCCTCGCGCGGGCTCTGGGCGACGTAGCGCTCCACGTTGGCCAGGATCTCGTCGGCCAGCGCCGGCGAGGTCGTGCCGAGGTAGCAGGCGGCCATCGGGTCGTGCTCGGCCTGCGCCATGAGGTCGATGGCGACCAGGCGCGCGTCGGCGGTCTCGTCGGCGAGCACGCAGACCTCCGAGGGGCCGGCGACCATGTCGATGCCCACGTCGCCGGAGACGAGCTTCTTGGCGGCGGCCACGTAGGCGTTGCCCGGGCCGGTGATCTTGTCGGCGCGCGGGACGCTCTGCGTGCCGTAGGCGACCGCGGCGATGGCCTGCGCGCCGCCGATGGTGTAGATCTCGTCCACGCCGGCGACCTTCGCGGCGCACAGCGTGTAGGGCGACAGGGCGCCGCCGTCGCGCTGGGGCGGGGTGACCATGACGATGCGGTCCACGCCCGCCACCTTGGCGGGGATGGCGTTCATGAGCACGGTGGACGGGTACTGCGCGCGGCCGCCGGGCACGTAGATGGCCACAGTCTGCAGCGGCGTGACCTTCTGGCCGAGGATCGTGCCGTCCGGGCGCGTCACGAACCAGGACTGCTGCACCTCGCGCTCGTGGAAGTCGCGGATCTGCGCGGCGGCCTTCTCGCAGCTCGCCAGGAACGCGGGGTCCACGCGGTCGGGGTCGCAGGCGCGGTCGAGCACCTCGGCCGGCACGCGGAAGTCGGCCAGGTCCACGCCGTCGAACTTCTTCTCGTAGGCGCGGATCGCGTCGTCGCCGCCCGCGCGGACGGTCTCGATGATCTCGGCGGCGCTCGCGATCACGCTCGCGGGCAGCGCGCCGCCGCGGCTCAGCATGTCCTCGGTGAGCAGCTCGCCCGCCGCAAGCTCGATCTTCCTCATGGCGCTATGCCTCTTTCCTCTCGGCGGCGGCGTCGGCCAGGCGCCGCGCCAGCCCATAGACTCTCGGATCGGTGCGCGCGCTGCTCAGGTTCGCGAAGAGGCGGGCCGTGCAGCGCATGACCTCGTCCACGACGACGAGGTTGTTCTCGCGCAGCGTGGTGCCGGTTGCGGTGATGTCCACGATGCGGTCCGCCATGCCGACGAGCGGCGCGAGCTCGATGTTGCCGTGGAGCTTCAGCACGTCGGCGGTGACGCCGATGCGCGCGTAGTAGGCGCGGGTGATGCGCGGGTACTTGGTCGCGACGCGGATGGCCCCCAGCCGGCGGTAGTTCTCCTCCACCCGGCCGCTCGCCCCCGCCGGCTCGGCCACGACGAAGCGGCACCCGCCGAAGGCGAGGTCGGACAGCTCCAGCACGTCCATGTCCGCCTCGAACAGCGAGTCCTTGCCGCAGATGCCCACGTCGGCCCCGCCGAAGGCGACGAAGGCCGGCGCGTCGGTCGGGCGCACGATGACGTACTCAACGTCGTCCGCCGGCACCGCGATCGTGAGCTGGCGGCCGGGGTCGGCGAGCGCGGAGACGTCGTAGCCGGCGCGGGCGAGCAGGTCGAGCGCCCCGGGGAACAGCGACCCCTTGGAGACGGCCACGCGCAGGGGGCGGTGGCGCGAGTCGTTCGGGCGGTCGAGCGCCTCCTGCAGCGCGTCAAGCGACAGGGCGAAGCCGGCCGCGGCGCGCGGGGTGCCGTAGCGCTCGAACACGTGGTCGTAGCGGCCGCCCCCGCCGAGCGAGGCGCCCATGCCCGGCGCGTAGGCGGCGAAGACCATCCCCGTGTAGTAGCCGAACGACCCGGTGAGCGAGAAGTCCACCACGAGGCGCCCGGAGAGCGTCGCGGCGTCCACGACCGCCTGGAGCTCGTCCAGCCCGCCGTCGTCGGCGCAGCCGCACGCGTCCAGGAGCTCGCGCGCGCGGTCGATCGTCTCCCGGCCGCCCTGCAGCCGGACGAGCTCGCGCAGCGCGGCGCCGAGGCGCGCGTCCAACGCGCCGTCGGCGACGGCCCGGTCGACGAGCGCGTCGTAGGCGACGAGG
>CACZRK010000461.1 GCA_902783515.1 uncultured Coriobacteriaceae bacterium
ACGTCGGTGCCGCGACGCGGCGCGCAGGCCTCCGACACGGCCGTCACGTCGTCCGACGACCGCGCGACCTCGACGAACGCGGCGTCACCGCGGCGATAGAGCGCCGGGATGCGGTCGGCCGCGGCGCGACGGCGCTCGTCAAGCTCGTCCAGGGCGCGGACGAACGCGGCGCGGTCGCGGGCGGACGGCCAGGGGATCGCGAGGGAGAGCAGCGCCGGCTCGGTGAGCTCGCGCAGCTGGGGGGACCCGACGACGACGCGACCCGCCTGCGGCGACGTGGTGATCACGCGCCACAGGTACGGCGCGTCGGCGGGATCGCGCGGCACGAGCGGGTGCACGTGCTCCGTCGCCGCGCACCGGCCCGTCTCGAGCGTCGCCTGGATCGTGCCCGCGCTCGTGAGCACCTGGCCGATGGCGCTCACCATGACGGTGCCGCCGGCCTCGAGCGCATAGTCGTCCACCGGATAGGTGGCGCAGTTCTCCGCATAGAGCGGGAACGGCCCGCGATGCAGCGCACGCGCCGCCATCGGCAGCCTGAGGCGTCCCTCCTGCGCCACCCGCGCCACGTCGCGCAGGCGCACGCGCGGCGCCGGCTCGCCCGCCCTCTTGGCAGAATCCCCCTGATCGCTCATCGATCGACCACCCCTTTTGGTGCGTCCGCTCGTCCGCGCGCCTGCCGACACCCGCCGCGGCGCGCCCCTCCCCCGGCAACTACATCGTGTGCGTGGCGAAGACCGGGTCGTCCTCCCAGCCGACCGGCGTGATCGCGCGCGGGTCGTCCCCGCGATCGACGGCCTCCCGCTCACGCACGCGCGTCGCCGCGACGTCGATGAGGCGCTGGTTCGACGAGCCGCGGAAGCGCAGGGACACGTCGTGGCGATCCGCCATGAAGGGCCCGTCCACGAGCACGTCCACCAGGGAGAGCAGCTCGTCGGTCTCCTGCACGTGGCGGGTGCCCCAGCGGATGACGTCGTACGTGTAGCCGCTGAACACCCAGACGGTCTTGCCCGGCACCTCGGCGCGCACGCGTCGCAGCAGCGGCAGCAGGCCCGCCTGGTTCTCGGGCTCCATCGGCTCGCCGCCGAGCACGGTGATGCCGTGGACGTAGCTGGGTCGCAGGCTCTGAAGGATCTGGTCGGCGACCGCGTCGTCCAGCGGCGCGCCGGCGGCGAAGTCCCAGGCCACCTCGTTGAAGCAGCCCTTGCAGTGCAGGCGGCACCCCGAGACGAACAGGGACGTGCGCACCCCGGGCCCGTTGGCGATGTCACAGTACTTGATGTTCGCGTAGTTCACGCAAGACTCCCCTCGTCGCGCGCCGCGCCGCCCACGGCGGGCGCTGGCGCGCGCACGCTTCACGTTACTCTGCCGACTGGGCAACTCTATACCATACCCGTCGCCGCCAACGGGCGCGCGCGACGGCCGCGCCAATGACGCGCAATCGTTATGCGCGCCGCGCGCAACGCCTTGGTGCTCCATGGCGCCGCCACATGCCGCCGCGCGATGATATGCTCGCGACGACGCGCGCAGGGTCGGGGGACCCGCGCGGGGCGATCGACGCGCGGCGCGAGCCGTGCGCCCGCGAGCGCGCACGATCATGAAAGGGGCATGCTCATGGACATCAATCGCAGGGACTTCCTCGCTGGCGCCGGCGCGGCGGCGGGCATGGCGGCGATCGCGGGCGCGAGCGGCGCGCTCGCCGCCGACGGCAGCAAGGCCGCCGACGCCAAGGCGTCCGCGGCGCCGTCCGACGTGATGACCGCCGACGCGTACGCCAAGGCGACCTGGTCGTTCATGGTGCCGCCCGAGCCCGTCCCCGACGATCAGATCACCCAGACGAAGACGCACGACATCGTGATCGTGGGCGCGGGCATGGCCGGCATGTGCTGCGCCGTCGCCGCCGCCGAGAAGGGCGCCGACGTCATCGTCGTCACCGCGTCCTCGACCGCGATCAGCCGCGGCGGCTCGAACCACGCCATCGGCTCCAAGTATCAGATCGAGAAGGGCATTGAGTACAACCCCGAGCTCGCCCGCAAGATCGTGAAGTCCGAGCAGACCGCAGGCACCTACCTCATGGACAAGAAGAAGTGGGAGCGCTGGATCAACCACTCGGCCGAGTCCATCGACTGGACGATCGACCTCATGGAGGGCCGCGGCCTCAAGTGCAGCCTGGAGCCCGGCTTCCCCGACCCGGACGGCATCATCGACGTCCCGCCCGCGTCGCACAACTTCTACAACGATGAGCAGCCCTTCGGCGCCCTGTTCGGCGCGCCGCTGGAGGCGCGCGCCTACGCGGACATCTTCACCGAGGACTACGGCGGCGAGATCGACTACAACACGGTCGCGAAGTACCTCGTCCGCGACGACGACAACACCGGCCGCGTGAGCGCCGTCATCGCCCAGGACCCCGACGGCGCCTACGTGCGCTACGCCGCGAACAAGGCCGTCGTGCTCGCCACGGGCGACTTCTCCAAGGACCGCGACCTCATGGCCCGCTACTGCCCGTTCGCGTACAAGATCTTCAAGGACGACATCACCTGGGACACCGTGAACTACGACACGGAGCTCGCCTACGACGGCCTCATGCCCGGCGACGGCCAGAAGATGGGCCTGTGGGTCGGCGCGGCCTGGCAGAAGATCGAGCCGTGCGCGCCCATGATCAACGGCGGCTCCGCCGGCCCCGCGCACGGCGTGATCTCCAACTTCTGGGGCCTCAACATGGACATCCACGGCGAGCGCTACATGAACGAGGTCACCAACTTCGCCTACGGCGCCATGGCCAAGCTCATGCTCCCGCAGCAGACCGCGTTCGCGGTGTGGGACACCAACTACGCCTACACGCAGGACGAGTGGGAGGCGTTCGGCTGCAGCGTGGGCTATGAGAACGGCATCATGCCCTCCACCCCCGAGGAGCTCATCGCAGGGTGGGACGCCAACGTCGAGAAGGGCAGGGTCCAGGGACTCGGCAGCGCCAGCGCCTACACCGAGTACTACAAGGCCGACACCATCGAGGAGCTCGTGGAGCAGATGGACGGCATCAACAAGGAGCAGGCCCTCGCCACCATCAAGCGCTACAACGAGTACGCGAAGAACGGACTTGACGAGGAGTACCACGTGAACCCCGAGGTGCTCTACCCCATCGAGACGGGCCCGTTCTACGCCACCAAGTCGGTCGGCTCCACGTTCCTCACCGTCTGCGGCGGCCTGCGCACCAACGAGAAGATGCAGGTCTGCGAGGAGGACGACACCCCCATCGAGGGCCTCTACAACACCGGCATCATGACCGGTGACTTCTATGCCAACAGCTACAACTTCGTCATGCCCGGCCAGAACCTCGGCGCCGTCTGCGGCACGCTGAGCTACCTGCTCGGCCGCGACCTCGCCAAGCTGTAAGGCGGGCGTCCGTACGAGCCCGGGCACCCCGTCGCGCCCACACGCGGCGGGGTGCCCGTCCGTCCCCTACGCCATCAGGATGCGCGCGACCGCAAGGCCCTCCCCCTGGGTGCCGACGCCGCTGCTGCCCACCAGAACCTCGCCGCAGGCATACAGCCCCTCGATGGGCGTCTCATCCTCGCGCAGCACGCGATACGACTC
>CACZRK010000462.1 GCA_902783515.1 uncultured Coriobacteriaceae bacterium
CGCCCATCACGATGCCGAGCAGGTAGAGCCCGATCATGACGACGGCGGCGTGGCCGGGGAAGAACGCCGAGGCGAAGAAGCCGTAGATCGTTATCTTCGTCGAGCAGCTCATGAACGGCGTGAGCAGGATCGTCAGCTTGCGGTCACGCTCGGACGGCAGCGTCCTGGTCGCCATGACCGCGGGCACGGTGCAGCCGAACCCCATGAGCATCGGGACGATCGAGCGGCCGGACAGGCCGATCCGGCGCAGCAGCTTGTCCATCACAAAGGCGACGCGCGCCATGTAGCCGGTGTCCTCCAGCAGCGACAGGAAGAAGAACAGTGTCACGATGATGGGCAGGAACAGCAGGACCGTGCCGACGCCGTTGAACACGCCGTCGATGATGAGCGAGTGCAAGCCGGGGTCGGCGCCGATCGCCGTCAGCCCGGCGTCCGTCACGCCCGTGAGCCAGTCGATGCCGAGCTGCATGAGACCCTGCAGCCATGCGCCGATGACGTTGAACGTGAGCCAGAAGATGAGCGCCATGATGCCGACGAACGCGGGGATGGCCGTCCACCTGCCGGTCAGCACGCGGTCGATCAGCCCGCTGCGGCGGCGCTCGCGGCTCTCGTGCGGCTTCACGACGCAGCGGCTCACCACGCGCTCGATGAACGAGTAGCGCATGTCGGCGATGGCCGCGGCGCGGTCCATCCCGCGCTCGGCCTCCATCTGCACGACGATGTGCTCGATGGCGTCGCGCTCGTTCTGATCGAGGTGCAGCGCGTCAAGCACGCCCTGGTCGCCCTCCACGACCTTGGTCGCCGCGAAGCGCACCGGCACGTTGTGGGCGCGCGCGTGGTCCTCGATGAGGTGCATGACCGCGTGGAGGCAGCGATGGACGGCGCCGCCGTGTTCGTCCGCGTCGCAGAAGTCCTGCCGGCCGGGGCGCTCCTGGTAGCGGGCGACGTGGATCGCGTGGTCCACGAGCTCGTCCACGCCCTCGTTCTTGGCCGCCGAGATCGGGACGACGGGGATGCCAAGCATCTCCTCCATCTCGTTCACGCGGATGGAGCCGCCGTTGCCCTGCAGCTCGTCCATCATGTTCAGGGCGAGCACCATCGGCACGTCCAGCTCAAGGAGCTGCATCGTGAGGTACAGGTTGCGGTCGATGTTCGTCGCGTCAACGATGTCGATGATGCCGGTCGGCCGCGAGTTCAGGATGAACTCGCGGGAGACGATCTCCTCCGCCGAGTACGGCGAGAGGCTGTAGATGCCCGGCAGGTCCGTCACGTCCGTGTCGGGGTGGCCCTTGATGGGGCCGTCCTTGCGATCCACGGTCACGCCGGGGAAGTTGCCGACGTGCTGGTTTGAGCCGGTGAGCTGGTTGAACAGCGTGGTCTTGCCACAGTTCTGGTTACCGGCAAGCGCGAAGGTCAGCGTCGTGCCCGCGGGGACCGGGTGCTCGGTCGCCTTCACGTGAAAGCGCCCGCCCTCGCCCAGGCCGGGGTGGTCGATCGCGTCGGCCGCCGGCCCGTCGTCGCGCGCGCCCGCCGCGACGGCCTCGTCCACCTCGGCGTCCGCGAGCAGCGCGACCCCGATCTTCTCGGCGTCGGCGCGGCGCAGCGTGAGGGCGTAGCCGTGGACGGTGAACTCCATTGGGTCGCCCATCGGGGCGAGCTTCACGAACGAGACCGGCGAGCCGGGGGTCAGCCCCATGTCCAGGAAGTGCTGGCGCAGGGCGCCCTCGCCACCGACCGTCGTCACGCGCGCACGCTGCCCGACCTTCAGATCGCTCAGGTTCATTGACGTCTGCTTCCCTACTCCTCGTGTCCCGCGCGCGCACCGTCACGCGCGCGCAGGTGATCTCGCATGTAGTCCTCCAGCCTGCGGCCCGTGTCGTACGAGATGGAGTGCTCGATGCCGTGCGCCTCCTCGGCGGCCAGGTCCTTATCGACGCCGAGGTTCTCCGCCAGGAAGCGCTCGATGACGACGTAGCGGTCATGCAGGCGACGCCCCTCCGCGCGCCCCTCCTCGGTCAGGTGGACGGGACCGTAGTGGGACGGCTCCACGTACCCGTCGCGCTCCAGCACGTCAAGCGTCTTGCGCACGCTCGGCTTGCTGACGCCAAGGCGGCGCGCGACCTCGACCGAATGGACCTCGCCCACGTCAATCCAGATCTCGTAGATCGTCCTGAGGTAATCCTCTTCGCCCCGTGTGATCATGCCAACCCCTCGATCGTCCTCTCCGTCCGCACGCCCCCTAGCGTGCGCCGCGCGTCATGCGTCGCGACCCGTCGCGCGAGCCCGTCACGCGAGCTCGACGCCGCCGAGCCAGCCCCATCGCGGCTCGACCGTCGTGCCGTACGTCGCCACCCACTCGTCAAACGACGTCGCGCGGATGTACCCGACGTTGTCCATCACCACGCCGTCGCCGACGTAGACGCCCACGTGCCCGTATATCCGGCCCGCCGCCGTCAGGTCGTGCGTCGAGACGGCCACGATCATGCCCGGCTGCAGCTCGGCTGGGTCGGAGCTCAGGCACCACGACGCGTACATGTCGCAGGCGTTGCCGCCGAAGTAGCCGATGCCCGCGTTCACGAAGACGTCCGCGACCCAGGCCGCGCAGTACCCGGGCCCGGGCGAGGGCGTCTCATCGCACGCCTGGATGACCGCGGCGGCGGAGGACCCCCCGTACCCGCCTCGCGCGCGATCCGACGCCGCGTCGTCGGCCGCCTCCTGCGCCCGCTCGCCAAGGTCGGCGTCCTGCCGCTCCGCGAGCTCCCGGGACTGGTCGTCCAGGCTCTGCAGGAGCCGGTACGTCTCGTCCTGACGGGCCTGCACGTCGGCGAGCTGGGCGCGCTGCTGCTCGCGAAGGTCGTTGAGCGCCGCGTACTGGTCCTGCAGCTCGGTGCGGCGCGCCGCGAGGTCGTCGCTAGCCGTCTGCTCCTGCCTGATCAGGTCGGCGAGCTGCTCGTCGAGCGTCATGACGAGATAGACGGTCCTGCCCGACGAGAGCTTTCTCGGCACGATCGCCACGGCCGGCGCAGACGCGTCCGCCTCCGACGACGACGCGCCGTCGGCCTGCCGCAGGACGGTGATGCGCGACCGAATGGCGGCAAGGTCGGCCTCCACCGCGTCCATCTGCGCCTGCGTCCGCGCGATCTCGGCGAGCGCGTCCTCCATCGCCGCGAGCGTGCCCGCGAGCTGGCGGCCGAGCTCCTCGCACTGCGCCCCGAGGTCGTCGATCCGCGCCTGCACGTCCTGGGGGGCGGGCGCCTGCGCCTCGGACGCGTCGGCGGGTGTCGGGTCGTCCGATGGCGGCGTC
>CACZRK010000463.1 GCA_902783515.1 uncultured Coriobacteriaceae bacterium
CGCAAGCTAGCTCCACCTGGCTTGCCACCAGAAGTATCAAGAACTACCGGAAGGAAAGACTATGAAGGTACGTCCTTCGGTCAAGAAGATGTGCGACAAGTGCAAGATCATTCGTCGCCATGGTCGAGTGTACGTGGTGTGTGAGAACCCGCGTCACAAGCAGCGTCAGGGTTAAGAGAGGAGCTCACGTTGGCACGTATTTTTGGCGTCGACCTCCCGCGCGAGAAGCGCGTTGAGATTGGCCTTACGTACATCTACGGCATCGGCCGCACGACCGCCACGAAGATCTGCGAAGAGGTGGGTGTGAACAAGGACACCCGCGTCAAGGATCTGACGGAGGACGAGATCACGAAGATCCGCGACTACATTGACGGTCGCATCATGGTCGAGGGTGACCTCCGCCGCGAGCAGTCGCAGAACATCAAGCGTCTGATGGACATCGGGTGCTACCGCGGTCTCCGTCACCGCAAGGGTCTGCCTGTCCGTGGACAGCGCACCCACACTAACGCTCGTACCCGCAAGGGTCCGCGTCGTCAAATCGGTGCGAAGAAGAGGGGCTAAATAAACCATGCCTGCGAATAAGAAGGGTGCACGCACCCGCATCAAGCGTGGCGATCGCAAGAACATCGCCGTTGGCCAGGCTCACATCAAGAGCTCGTTCAACAACACGATCGTTTCCATCACCGACCTCCAGGGCAACGTCGTCGCCTGGAAGTCCGCGGGCACCGTGGGCTTCACCGGCTCTCGTAAGTCCACCCCGTTCGCCGCGCAGATGGCTGCCGAGGCGTGCGCGAAGATCGCCCAGGAGCACGGCATGCGCAAGGTCTCCGTGTTCGTGAAGGGCCCCGGCTCGGGCCGCGAGACCGCCGTGCGCTCGCTGCAGGCCGCTGGTCTTGAGGTCACCAGCATTCAGGACAAGACGCCTACTCCGCACAACGGTTGCCGCCCGCGCAAGCGTCGTCGCGTGTAAGCAAGGAAGGACACCACTATGGCAGTCGATAGGACCCCTGTACTGAAGCGGTGCAGGTCCCTTGGCATCGATCCCGTCGTCATGGGCATCGAGAAGACCTCGAATCGTGAGTCGAAGCGCAACCAGCGCCGCCAGGAGAGCGAGTACGGCCAGCAGCTCCGCGAGAAGCAGAAGGCCAAGTTCATCTACGGCGTGCTTGAGAAGCAGTTCCACAAGTACTACGTCGAGGCCGTCCGTCACCCCGGCATCTCCGGCGACAACCTCATGTCGCTGCTCGAGATCCGTCTTGACAACGTCGTGTTCCGCCTCGGCTTTGCCCGGACCCGTCGCGAGGCCCGTCAGCGCGTGAGCCACGGCCACATCCTGGTCAACGGCCGTCGCGTGGACATCCCCTCGTTCCAGGTGCGCATGGGCGACGTCATCTCCGTCGCCCCGAAGGCCAAGGACATGCTGGTGACCAAGAGCGCGCTCGTCGCCTCCGAGTCCCGCCAGGTTCCTTCGTGGCTCGAGCTGAACCTCGAGAAGCTCCAGGGTACCGTGCTTGCCGTGCCGTCTCGTGACCAGATTGACATGGACATTCAGGCTAACCTCATCATCGAGCTTTACTCGAAGTAAGCTACGGCCTAAGGAGTCTGGAGGTAGTACATGTCAGAGTTCATCAGGCCTCAGGTTACCGTCGAGAACGTCAACGACTCGTTCGCCCGCTTCACGGTCGAGCCCCTCGAGCGCGGTTTCGGCGATACCCTCGGCAACTCGCTGCGTCGCGTTCTGCTCTCCTCGCTGGATGGCGCTGCCGTGGAGGCCATCCACATCGAGGGTGTGCAGCACGAGTTCCAGGCTCTCAAGGGTGTTCGCGAGGATGTTACGGATATTGTCCTGAACGTGAAGAGCCTTGTCTTCAAGGCGAACGGTCAGGGCGACGAGGCGACGGCGACCGTCGACATCGACGGTCCGGCGATCGTGACTGGCGAGGACTTCTTCGTGCCCGCCGAGTTCGATCTCGTCAATCCCGAGACGGTCATCGCGACGCTTGAGGACGGTGCGCATCTCACGATGTCGATGCGTATCGGACGTGGCCGTGGCTATGTGCCGGGTGACATGAACGAGCGCCCGGATGACTCCATCGGGATCATCCACGTGGACTCGCTGTTCTCGCCCGTGCGCCGTTGCACGAAGCTCGTTGAGCCGTGCCGTGTCGGTCAGCGCACCGACTACGACAGCCTGGTTCTTGAGATCGAGACGAACGGTGCGATCTCCCCGGCGGAGGCGCTCGTGCATGCGTCGAACATCATCACGCAGCACATGAACGCGTTCCTGTCGCTGACCGCCCCGACCGAGGCCCCGGAGGAGTCGTCGATCTTCGCGCAGGCCGAGGAGGAGGACAACGTCGAGCTCGACAAGCGCATCGACGACCTGGACCTGTCGGTCCGCTCCTTCAACTGCCTGAAGCGCGCCGGCATCCACTCCGTGCGTCAGCTGCTCGACTTCAGCGAGAACGATCTGCTCAACATCCGCAACTTCGGCGTCAAGTCCATCGAAGAGGTCAAGGACAAGCTGGCCTCCATGGGCATGAGCCTGAAGCAGTAAGACTCATTGGGAGACGAGAATGAGACACCAGAAGAAGCACGGCATGAAGCTCGGCTCCGACGCCGCGCACACCCGTGACATCAAGAGGGGCCTGGTCAACGCCCTGTTCCTCAACGATCGCATCAAGACGACCGAGACCCGCGCGAAGGCCATCCGTGGCGACGTCGATCGCGTCATCACGTGGGCGAAGCGCGGCGATCTGCACTCCCGCCGTCTCGCGCTCGCCAAGCTGAACAACAAGGAAGTTGTCCGCGAGGTCTTTGAGAAGGTCGAGCAGGGCATGTGGGCCGACCGCACCTGCGGCTTCACCCGCATCTACCGCCTTGGCCCGCGCAAGGGCGACAACGCCAACATGGTCATCATCGAGCTCGTGACCGAGCCCGTCCAGCCCAAGAAGAAGGCTGGCACGGAGGTCAAGGCCGCCGAGCCCGCTCCCGTCGTCGAGAAGGCAGACGAGAAGGCACCTGAGGCGGCTGCCGAGCCCGCCGAGGCCCCGGCTGAGGAGAAGGCCGCCGAGGCCGCTCCCGCCGAGGAGAAGGCCGCCGAGAAGGCCGAGTAGGTTTCTCAGCGCAGCATGTCATGAAGAGGGGAGGGGGACCGC
>CACZRK010000464.1 GCA_902783515.1 uncultured Coriobacteriaceae bacterium
ACGTCGGTCTGCATCATGAGGCGGTACATCGTGGGCGGGCAGCACAGCGTGGTGATGCGGTACTTCGTGATGAGGTCCAGGATGTCGTCGGCGTGGAAGCGGTCAAAGTCGTACGTGAACACGCACGCCTCCATCGTCCACTGCCCGTAGAACTTGCCCCACACGGCCTTGCCCCAGCCGGTGTCGGCGATCGTGAAGTGCACGCCGCCGTCGGAGACCACGTTGTGCCAGTGCTTGGCCGTCACGGTGTGCGCGAGGGCGTACGTGCCGTTGTGCAGGACCATCTTCGGGTTGCCCGAGGTGCCGCTGGAGAAGTACATGAGCATCGGGTCGTGGATCGTGCCCGGGACGCGCTCCAGGCCCTCGGGGGCGTTGCGCACGCCGGTGTTGAAGTCAACCCAGCCGGGGCGGTCGCAGGCGAGCTCGCAGACGTGCTCGGGGCCGGAGAGCCACGCGTCGCGGTCGTTGGGGCCCTCGGCGCCGTCGAGCGTCTCGGACATGCCGGCGCCGCCGCCGTTCACGATGATGCGGGTCTTGAGCTCAGGGCACTCGTCGGCGACGTTGTCCGTGACGTGCGCGATGCTGCCGGCGTTCGTGCAGATGATCGCCTTGATGGAGGCGGACTGCAGGCGGTACGCCAGGTCGTGCTCGCGCAGCATGAAGGTCGCCGGGACCATCACGGCGCCCAGCTTCTGGAGCGCCAGCGCGATGAACCAGAACTGGTAGTGGCGGCGGACGATGACCATGACCATGTCGCCCTTGCCGATGCCCTGCGCGCGCAGGAAGTTGGCGGTCTTCTCCGACCAGCGCTTCATGTCGCCGAAGGAGAAGCGGTGCTCCTCGCCCTCCGGGTTGCACCAGATCATCGCGGGGCGGTCGGGCTCGGCCGTCGCGATGTCGTCCACGACGTCGTAGGCCCAGTTGAAGTCCTCGGGGTAGTGCAGCTTGATGTCGGTCAGCTGACCCTTGTCGTTGTAGGTCTCGTCGACGTAGCGCAGGTTGATGTTCCTCATGGTGTTCAGCATTCCTTTGCGTGGGTGGTCGCGCGCCGAGGGGGCGCGCGGATGGCGGGCAGGGGGACTCTTCGCGCAGACCGCGTCGATGAAACCGCGGCATGCGACGCCCACCCGTCGCGCACGACGGGCAGGGTGCGTCACGGCATCGCCGACGACGCCTCGGGTCGAGGCGCCAGGCGATGCCTAGATAATCTCCCGCGTCGTACGCCTGCCCTGCTGGAACTGCTGGGCCACGTGATACTCGGAGGGGCCCTCCTCCTCGCGCGGGCGAAGGACGATCGCGAGCAGGACGCAGGGCTCGCCGTCCAGCGCCGCGAGGCCGTGGCCGCGGCCGGAGTCGTACATGACGCTGTCGCCGGGGTTCAGGTCCTCGATGCGGCCTTCGTAGGAGAAGCGCACGCGGCCCTTCAGGACGTAGTCAAACTCCTGCCCCTTGTGATACGAGAGGTGCGGCGCGTCAAGCTCGTCCGCCATGTAGGGGATGGTCACGTAGAACGGCTCGGCGAGCTTGTTCTTGAACAGCGGCGCCTTGTGCAGGTACTGGTAGCCGTTGTAGCGCTTCGTGACCGCCAGCCCGTCGCCGGCGCGCATGAGCTCATACCCCGAGAGGTGCGGGTTCTCGCCGGTCATCAGCTCGATGACGTCCACGCCGAGGCGTGCGGCGCACTTGTACATGAACGTGAACGAGAGGTCCTTGGTGCCGGACTCCTGGGCGACGTACTCCTCCACGGAGCGCCCGGTCGCGCGCGCCATGTCCTCCACCGAGATGCCCATGTCCTCGCGAAGGGCGCGAATTCGGCCCGCGACCTCCTTGATGTTGGCCTCAACAGGTTCGACGGCCATAGCGCTACCTCCCTTTCGTGCTCGAGGACGATGCCGCCCGCGGGCGGCCGGCTGCGTTTGCGCGCGTGCACGCGGGTGCGCGGGTACGCGCGGCAGCGCACGCGGCCACGCGGGTGCGTCAAACGCATTGCGGGCCAGTGTAGCGCACCGCGCGAGACGCATGCGAATCACCAAGATGTCTTGACGAATCGCTGACGCCCGTCGACGACACACCGCACGCGTACAATGGGTCGCCGCGCGCACGGCGACGATCCGGGCGCATGTGACGAGGGCGGCGGACAGCATGCAGCGGACAGCGGAGGGATGACAGGGTGACGGAGCTTGCGAGTGACGCGCGCGAAGGCGCGATGCGCGGGGGTGGCCAGCGCGGGGGCGCAGCGAGGGAAGCGGGCGCACGTGGGCGTGCGACGGACGGCGGGGTGGACGGCCTTCTCGACGGCAAGGGTGCCGTGCGCGGCGAGCGTGCGGGCAGCGTGACGATCCGCATCCCCGGCGCACCCGGCAAGCCCGACGGGAGGCGCGCCGTCACCGGCGTCGTCTTTGACATGGACGGCCTGATGTTTGACACGCAGGTCGTGTGGGACCGACTCTGGACGCCCGCGCTGGCGCCGTACGGCCTCGCCCCGAACCCGGACTTCATCCGTGAGATGCGCGGCACGACCGGCAACGCGACGTTCGCCGGGCTGCGACGCCACTTCGGCGACGACGTGCCCGCCGCGCAGATCTACGATGACCTGCGCTCCCTCGCGGCCGCCGAGTTCGTCGAGCACCCCGCGCCCGCAAAGCCCGGTCTCTTCACCCTGCTCGAACGCCTCCGCGCCCTCGACGTCCCGCGCGCGGTCGCCTCGTCCAGCCCGCGCGCGATGATCCTCGCCAACCTGCGCACCTCGGGCGCGGCGGCGTACTTTGACGACGCCGACGTCGTCTGCGGCCAGGACGTCGCGCGCTCCAAGCCCGCGCCCGACATCTTCCTGGAGGCTGCGCGGCGCCTGGGGTCCGACCCCGCGTCGACCGTCGTGCTGGAGGACAGCTTCCAGGGCGTCCGCGCCGGCGCCGCGGGCGGGTTCGTCACGATCATGGTCCCCGACCTGCAGCAGCCCGACGACGAGATCCGCGCCCTCGCCACCTGCGTCTGCCCGTCGCTCACCGAGGTCGCCGCGCTCCTGGGCGCCCCCGACGCGAGCGGCACGCGAGGCGTGGGCGTCCGGGGCACCGAGGGCGCAGAAGACGGCACGGCATGCGGGGCGGGCCGATGAGCGCGCGCACGAGCGGGACGGAGCCGGGACGCGCTGCCGGCGGACCCGCTGGCGACCATGGCGGCACGCGGAGCGGCACTCGGGGCGGATGGCGCTCCATCGTCTCGCTGCCCTGGCTCGCCCTCATGCTCCTCATGATCGCGTGCGTCTGGGGGAACTCGCTCGTGCCGGGCAGCGAGTCCGGCGGCATGAGCATGCAGGTCGTGACGGGCGTGCAGGACGTGCTCCGGGCGATCGGCCTTCCGAGCGACTGGGTCACCCAGTTCGTCGTGCGCAAGACCGCCCACTTCACGGAGTACCTCGTGCTCGCGCTCGTGACCATGCAGGCGCTGCGGCCGCACCGCGCGGGCGGTGACGCGGCGGCGAGCGGCAGTCGACGCACGCAGGTGATGCTGGCGATCATGACGGCGGTCGTGCTCGTCGGCGTCCCGTCCATAGACGAGGGCATCATCCAGCGCTTCCTGACCGTCGGAAGGTCCAGCCAGCTGCGCGACGTCCTCATTGACTGCTCCGGCGCGGCGACGGGCGTGCTGCTCACCCTGCTGGTGAGTCACCTTCGCCGGCGGCGTGCGCGCGCAGGCGATGCCCGCGGGTGACGGGCGGGCGGCGCACCTCGCGGGGACGGCGGCCTTGCGAGCGCCGGTTTCTCATGCGGACGCCGATTGCGCGCACGGAAGCTCCCGGAGACGACCCGAGAGGCGCCTGACCGCACAGGGGACGTTTTAAAACGGCGCGCGTGAGGTCAGGCTGTCGAGAAACCCGACCCGTGCGGTCACGCCTCGGCTTTTCCTGCTCGTGACTTCCTGAGTTCGAGAGGCTCTCACATTACGGAGGTAGTCTAGGCTGCGGTGATACCGTACCTGCACTTCGTACTACGGTCTTGGGCCCGCCGACAGCGCGCAAAAAACCGACCCGTGCGGTCACGCGCGCCCTTTTCCTGCGCGGCGACCTCACGGGTCGGTTTTTCGTGCATCCCAGGCTCCCCACCCTCGCTCGCGCGCCGGGCGCCCCACCCTCGCGCGGCGGGCACCCCACCCTCGCGCGCGCGGGGGAAGCGCCCCGTACCCGCGGGCTCGTGGCGCTCGCGCGTCCTCCGCGGATCGCTACCGCGAACGCGCGGCCTGCTCGAGCCTGGCCTTCTCGACGAGCTCGAGCACCGCCTCGCGCGAGTGCGCGTCCAGCTTACGGTGGATGTGGAGCAGGTGCGTCTTCACCGTGTTGTGCGAGACGTACAGAGCCTCCTCGATACGCCGAGAGCCTCGCGCCTCCACGAGCAGCTCAAGGATCTCGGCTTCGCGAGCCGTCAGGCCATGGTCGCGCGCGACGAGCTCGCACGCACGGACGACGTCAGCTGGCAAGGATGTCTGCACGATACGCTCCTTAGGTATCGGACGCATCCGCGCGGACGCGTCACGAGCTGCCTCGCACCGGGCGACCCGCGGTGCCGGCGTCCCTTCGAGGGGGGCGCCGGCTCGCGCAGCGCCTACTCGCCGAGGATTGCCTTCAGGTCGGCCTCGGGCGTGGTCGTCGGGTGGATGTCATAGGCGTCCACCAGCACCTGCAGCACGTTCGGCGAGACGAACGCGGGCAGCGTCGGGCCGAGGTAGACGCCCTTGACGCCCAGGTTGAGCAGCGTGAGCAGGATGGAGACGGCCTTCTGCTCGTACCAGGACAGCACCAGCGTGAGGGGCAGGTCGTTCACGCCGCACTCGAAGACCTTGGCGAGCGTGGTCGCCACGACGAGCGCGGAGTACGTGTCGTTGCACTGGCCCATGTCCAGCAGGCGGGGCAGGCCGCCCACGGTGCCCAGGTCAAGGTCGTTGAAGCGGTACTTGCCGCAGGCCAGCGTCAGGATCAGCGAGTCGGCCGGGGTCTGCTTCACGAACTCAGTGTAGTAGTTGCGGCCGGGCTTGGCGCCGTCGCAGCCGCCGACGAGGAAGATGTGCTTCACCGCGCCGGACTTGATGGCGTCCACCACGGCGTCGGCGACGCCGAGCACCGCGTCGTGACCGAAGCCGGTGGTCACCTTCGTGCCGCCGTTGATGCCGGTCTGCGGCTGGAACTCGCGGTAGCCGCCGAGCTCCTTGGCCTTGGCGATGATCTCGTCAAAGTTCTTGTGGCCGTTCTCGTCGGCCGCGATGTGCGGGCAGCCCGGGAACTGCACGGGGCCGGTCGTGTACACGCGATCGGCGTAGGAGGCCGCCGGCGGCATGAGGCAGTTCGTGGTGAAGAGCACCGGCGCGGGGATGTCCGCGAACTCCTTGCGCTGGTTCTGCCACGCGGTGCCGAAGTTGCCCTTCAGGCAGGAGAACTTCTTGAGCTCCGGGTAGGCGTGGGCCGGCAGCATCTCGCCGTGGGTGTAGACGTTCACGCCCGTGCCCTCGCAGGCGCTCAGGAGCTTCTTGAGGTCGTGCAGGTCATGGCCGGACACGACGATGAACGGGCCGGGCTCCACGCCGAGCTCGACGGTCGTCGGGGCAGGGATGCCAAAGTGGCCGGTGTTCGCGGCGTCGAGCATGCCCATGCAGGTGAAGTTCGCGCCGCCGACCTCCAGCACGAGCGGGAGCAGCTCGTCGATGCCCCATGCGGGCTCGGCCAGCGCCGAGAGGCCCTTGATGATGGTCGCGTTCACGCTGTCGTCGGTCGTGCCGACGACCATCGCGTGGTAGGCGTACGCCGCGACGCCGCGCAGGCCGAAGAGGATGAGCGACTTGAGCGAGCGCACGTCCTCGTCGGCGCCCCAGACGGCCTGCATGTCCAGGTCCTCGGAGTCCTTGATGAGCTCGGCGTCGTCGCGCAGCGCGACGGTGCGCAGCTGGTGCGCGCGCTCGGTGAGCTCGTCGGTGGAGACCTCGTCAAAGTTCACGTTCGTGAGGGTCGTGAAGAGCCCGGTGATGAGCAGCTCCTTCACCTCGGCGGGGACGTCCTTGACGTCCGTCTTGCCATAGGCGCGCGCCAGGCCGACGAGCGCCCCGGTCAGCTTGTCCTGCTCGACGGCCTCACCCGCGGACTTGCCGCAGACGCCCGCGCGCCCCGTGCAGCCCTCGCCCTTTGCGGTCTGCTCGCACTGGAAGCAGAACATGTTCTCCACGATGGTCTTCTTCTCGTCGTCGGTCATCTGATCCTCACTCTCCCCGCGGCGCCGTGGCGTCGCTTGTCTGGCGCCGGCTCGGCCGGACGCCTCTTGTGTGGAACCGCACCGCCTCGCGAGCGCGTGCGTCTTGCGGTCGTGCACGAGGGCAGCGGCTCCCGACCGGGTCGTCCGCCCTCCCTTCCCCGGCGCTGCGCGCGGGGCCCTGCTCCTAGCGGCTGAGGGTGAACCCGCCCGCCAGGTCGAACGTCGGCACGGCGTCGTAGGCGATGGGCTCCATGCCCAGGACCGTGCCGTCCACCCCGAAGGTCACGCACGAGGCGGGGATCTGCCTGCCGCTCGCGACGAGCGCGCGCTCGACGGCGCTCGTCAGGCCGCCGCAGCAGGGGACCTCCATCCGCGCGACGACCACGCTGCGGACGTCGTTGCCAGCGAGGATGGCGCCGAGCTTGTCGGCGTAGTCCACCGCGTCCAGCTTCGGGCAGCCGATGAGCGTGACCCGGCCGGCCATGAGGGTGCGGTGCAGGTCGGCGAACGCGAACGCCGTGCAGTCGGCGGCGACGAGCAGGTTGGCCCCGTCAAAGTACGGCGCCGTCGGCGGCACGAGCTTGATCTGGCACGGCCACTGCGCGAGCTGCGAGGCGGGCGCGGGCTCGTCGGCGGGCGCGGCCTTCGCCGCGCGCAGGTCCCGGACGCGGGCGCCCGGGC
>CACZRK010000465.1 GCA_902783515.1 uncultured Coriobacteriaceae bacterium
CGCCTTGTAGAGCCTCGTGTTCTTGGCGAGCTTCTTCGCCGTCATGATCAGCACGGTCGTAGGGCAGGGGTTCGCCAGATAGGAGACGATCTCCTCGGTCACGGACTTCGGCGCCGCGTCGACGTCGTCGACGATCACGAGACGAAAGTCGCTGCCAAAGGGCAGCGTGTCCAGCGAGGCGCGCAGCGCGGACGGATCGGTGACGTCGGAGCCCTTCATGCGGTCGCGGTTGAACTCGGCGTACCCGGTCTTCTCCAGGCGGGCGTCAAGGCGCTCGATCGACTTGCGCACCTTGACCTCGTCCGTGCCAAGCATGAGGTAGGCCCCGAGCAGCGGTCCCTTGCCGCCTGCCTTTGTCGGTGACGCCGCACCCGCACCTGCCATAGCGCTCCCCTTCCGGCTTCCTGCGTCCTGCCGGCGCGCGTCGTCCCGACGCGCGCCGTGCCTCACGCGTCTGGCAAGCCCGCGCGCAGATTTGCCTGCCACGTCCCATTCTCGCAGATCACTCGCATTCCGTCGCGACGTGGCCGTATGTCAACGTCTCCCGCCCACATTGTGCACAGCAGCGGGACGCCACATGCGTTGACGGTCCGGCGAAACTCCTCCGTCGGGTGCCCGTAGCGGTTTCCCTCCCCCGCACTCGCGATGACGAGCTGAGGCGCGAGCGCCTGCAGCATGGGGGCGCTCGCCGAGACCGCCGATCCGTGGTGTCCCGCCTTCAGGACGTCCACCTGTCCGATCGCGCCCGTCATGGCGAGCGGCTCGATCACGTCGCGCTCAGCGTCACCCGTGAGCAGGGCGGCGAACGCCTCGTCGGCCGGTGCCTCGCCCTCAGCCGCTCCGTGGGGGGGCGCGAACGACCGGCGCACGACCGTGACGAGCGAGTCGACGTTCTCATCACCCGTCACGCGCCCCGGCGGCGCGACGACCTCCAGCAGCAGGTCGCCGACGGTCAGGCATGCGCCCGCGCGCACGCTCGTCACCTCGCGCACGTGGCAGGCGCGGAGTGCGGCGACGAGCTCGGGGTGCGACCGTGCGATGGTGTCCGCGACGCCGTCCGCGACGACGAGTCTGTCGATCCGGACGATGCCGCCAAGGTGCGCCAGCCCTCCCACGTGGTCAAGATCAAGGTGCGTGAGCAGCACCGCGTCCAGATGGGCGACGTGCGCGCGGCCGAGCGCCTGCACGATCGCGGCGTTCGGGCCGGCGTCGACGAGCATCGCATGGGCACCGTCCTGCACGAGGATCGCGTCACCTTGGCCGACGTCGAGCACGTCCACGCGCTCCGGGGCGAGCACGGTCCAGCGCATGAGGCACGCGCCCAGCACGCAGACGATCGCGAGCGCCGCGGTGCACGCCCTGTGCCGCGTCGGCGTCGGCCACGCCGCGTAGATCGCGCACGCGGGCACGACGAGGCCGACGACGAGCGCAGGCGTCGCGAGCTGCAGGGGGACGGCAGCGTACGGCAGCCCCGCGAGCGCGTGGGCGACCCAGCAGGCGAAGCCGCCGATGACGCGGCAGGGCGCGTATGCGACGCCGCCGGCGGCGGGCAGCGCGAGCGAGACCGCGACGCACGCCATGCCGACCGGCAGCAGGGCGCCGACGAGCGGACCAACGAGGACGTTCGCGACCGGCGACGCGAGCGGCAGCACGCCGAACGCGGGAATCGCCACGGGCATCGTGAACGCCTGCGCGACGAGCGTGAGGGCGAGCGCGTCCCGGACGAATCCCGGCGTGCGACGGGGCAGCGCGAATCGCACCCACTCACCGGCGATCGGCGAGAACACGGCGATGCCGAGCACCGAGAGCGCGGAGAGCTGGAACCCGAGGCTGAAGAGCATGGGCGGGTCCGCGAGCACCAGCGTGAGCGCCGTGACCGCGAGCGAGCTCACGGAGCTCGCGCGACGGTGCGCCATGCCGGCGCCGAACGCGATCCCCGTCATGACCACGGAGCGAATGGCGGAGTCCTGCAGCCCCGTGAGCACGACGTACCCTGCCAGCGTCACGATCGTGACGGTGCGGCGCGCACCCGGGCGCAGACGCGTCCGCGCGAGCGCCGCGACGAGCAGCGAGGTCACGACGGCAAGATGCGACCCCGAGACGGCGACGAGGTGCGAGAGGCCGAGGTTCCTGAACTCGTCGCACGCCGGCGCGGCTCCGAACGGCGCCTGGTCGCCCAGCACGACGCCGAGCGTGAGCGCGATCGCCGGGTCGTCGGGGGTCGGGCAGGCGCGCAGCGCGGTGGCGCGCAGCCGACGAATCGCGCCGATGACGCCGCCCTGCGCGCCAGTGCCGTGCGCACGCACGATCGTCAGGCGCGCGGCGACCCCCTGCGCGAGCATCGAGCGACCCCAGTCGTCATCCTCGAATGGCGCCCAGCGCCCGACGCAGGCCACGACGTCCCCGACGGTCAGCGAGCCCAGGGCGTCGCCGGCGTCGGACACCCAGACACGGGCGACGAAGCCGTCGCCGCGCGCGGGCCGCACCTCGCCATAGGCGTGCATGCCGCCCGTGGCGCTCGGAGCGGGGTCGCTCACGATCGTCACGCTGAGCGACGACGCCGCCGTGGCGCAAAGCCTCCCCGCCTCGCGCAGCGTGAGCGTCGCGGAGGTCGTCCCGGCGACGAGCCCGAGGACGAGGCCCGCGACGGCGAGCAGC
>CACZRK010000466.1 GCA_902783515.1 uncultured Coriobacteriaceae bacterium
GTGCGCTGCGCGAGGCCGGGCGCGTGCTGGTCCCGCTGACGGGCGTCGGCATGGAGGTCGTCGCCGTCACGCGACGCGGCGACGCGCGCGCGGCCGCGTTCGCGCGCGAGGTCACCCGGCGCCTCGCGTCCCAGGCCGGCCATCGCGCGATCCCGTTCGCGGCGACGTTCGGGGCGTGCCCGAAGTCCGACGTGGACGTGGGCGTGCTCACCCCGGAGCGGCGGGCGAGCCTGCTCGCCGAGGTTCTCGACGAGCCAAAGGTGACCGAGGACCTCGTGCTGCCGGACGGAACGGTCGTCGACAAGGCCTACGTCATGCTGCGGAACCGGCTCAACCGCATTGGGGAGGGCCTCGGCAACGACCCCGTCTCGACCAGCTACGACACGATCATGCGGCTGTGGAGTGTGGACGAGGCCCGCGCAACTCTGGAGATGCCGCTGTTCACGACGTTCACCGCCTACGACTTCGCGGTGCGCACTGGGCGCGACGTCGGCGCGTGCGAGAGGATGTTGGAGGCCCTTGCGAGCCGCAGCCTGCTGATGAGGCGCGTGCGCGGCGGCGTCGTCACGTATGACCTGCCCGCCTGGCACAGCATGTGGGAGGCGAGCGTCATGCACTACTCGCCCGAGTTCCTGGACCTGGGGATCATGGGCAGCGACCTGGGGACGGGCTCGCAGTACCCCACGTATCACGTCGTCGCCGTCGGCAGGGACGTCGTGCGCGAGGGGCGCGTCGCGCCGTATCGCGACTGGGAGTCCTACCTGCGGAGCCAGTCGGTCATCTGCAAGGCGCCCTGCCAGTGCCGCGCGGTCGAGGAGATCGTGAGCGCGGCGGGCATGCCGCCCGCGCGCATCGCCCGCGTGACGGGGTGCGTGAGCGGGGCGAGCATCGTGCCGACGCCGCGCGCCGACGGCGACGCCCCCGCCCCCTACGACGGCGGCGACGGCCACTGCCTGATGTTCGGCGAGACGGCCGAGTACTGGGTCCACATCGGCGCGGGCACCTACGTCTCAACCGAGGAGGCGCTGGAGCTCGCGCGCAGGAACGTGTACGAGGGCGGCGCGGTGCCCGAGCTCTCCTTCAGCCGGGACCCGGAGATCATGTGCTTCTGCCGCCCCGAGTACTGCGTGCCGCTCAACGCGATCCGCGTCGCGAACGGGCACACGTCCACCATGCGGAACATGTCGGCGTACCGGCTTGCGTTTGACGCGAGCGCCTGCGTGCGGTGCGGCGCGTGCGTCGCGCGGTGCCCGATGCGGTCGATCAGCCTCGCGCCGTCTCAGGACGGCCGACCCGCGCTCGTCCCGGACGACGCGTGCATCGGGTGCGGGCAGTGCGTGATCGCCTGCGACGCCGGAGCCCGCGTGCTCGAGCTGAAGGACGACGACGAGATCTGCGACGTGCCCGCCGACGCGACGGAGGGCAACGTCTGGCGCTCGATCGATCGCATGGCGCGCGGGTACGTCTCCGACTTCACTGGCACGCGGCTGGAGGACGGGGCGCAGCTTGAGGACGGCGCGCGAGGCTGAGGCACGGCGCGGCGAGGGCGGCTGGCGCCAGGCGAGAACGAACGGGGGTTGGGATGCTGGCAGACGAGTTGCATGAGTTCGCGGCGATCGTGCGCTGCGGCGGCGTCTCCGCCGCGGCGGGCGAGCTCGGGCTCTCCCAGTCGTCGGTGAGCCGCCACCTCGCGCGGCTGGAGCGCGAGCTGGGCGTGACGCTGCTCGCGCGCGGGGCGGAGGGGGTGTGCCTCACCGACGCAGGCAGGCGCGTCTTCCTGTGCGCGCTGGAGGCGGACGAGGCCGTCGATGACCTCATGGCCGAGCTCGGCAGCGACGTGCGGGAGGCGCGGTGAGCGGGGCGACGGAGCCGGCCGCGGGCGCGACGCGCGGGGGGCGAGGAGCGGACGCCGAGGCGATCCTCGCGAGCCTGCGCGCGCGTCGCTCGGTGCGCGCGTACACGATGGAGCCGGTGAGCGCCGCCGACGAGCGCGCGATCCTGGAGGCCGCCTGCCAGGCGCCGACCGCGGGCAACGAGCAGATGTACACGATCGTCGTCGTGCGCGACGAGGGGGAGCGCCGCGAGCTTGAGCGTACGTGCGACGGGCGCCGTTCGTCTCCGCCGCGCCGCTGCTGCTCGTGTTCTGCGCGGACGTGCGACGCTGGTGGCGCGCGTTCGCGGCGGCGGGATGCGCGCCGCGCGACCCCGGCGTCGGCGACTTCCTGCTCGCGACGCAGGACGCGACCATCGCCGCGCAGAACGCCGTGGTCGCCGCCGAGGCGCTTGGGCTGGGCAGTTGCTACGTCGGCGACATCCTGGAGCACGGCGAGGAGCAGCGCCGCGTCCTCGGCTGTCCCGCGTACGTGGTGCCCGTGGTCATGCTGGCGATCGGTCACCCCACCGACCAGCAGCGGGCGCGGCGCAAGCCACCGCGCTTTGACCTGGGGCAGGTCGTCTGCGAGGATCGCTACCGCGAGCTGCCCGTGGGGGAGGTGTCGGACGCGATCGCGGCGAAGATCTCCTCGGCCTCCGCGAGCGCGGGCGCGGAGACGCTGCGTCACTTCTGCGCGCGCAAGTGGGACTCCGACTTCTCGCGCGAGATGACGCGCTCGGTGCGCGCGACCATGGAGGGCTTTCCCTTCACGGGCGCGTGACGCCCGGTGCGACCGCGCGCGAGTGGCTGGCGTCGTCTCCCTCCACAGCGCGTGTGCGTCCGTGGCGCATCCGCGGCGCATGCCTGTCAACCCCCCAGAATCGCGTCCCGTCAGCCCACCCTGCTCCTTGTGTGCGATGCCTCCGCGCTCATATACTCATGACAGCGGCACGCCGTGGGAATGCGTTGCCACATGACTGGCGTGTCGTCTGGGGACGCGCGTCGCTAGGGGGCGACGCGTACCACGTCAGGAGGGGGGAGTCATGCACGGACGCACGAACCGCTCGTCGCAGGATGACAGGCACGGCATCGTCGCGCTCTCGACGACCGTGGCCCTCGTCGCCGCGCTCGCGCTAGGCGCCTGGGGGGTGAGCGCGGGGGCGTCCGAGTCTCAGGGAGGAGGTCGCGCGAGCGCCTCGGCCGCATCGACGGCCGACGGCGCCGCGTCCTCAGCCGCGACGGCGTCCTATCCCGACGTCGGGCTGCCTGCGAGCGGCTACCCGAAGGACGGGACGTACAAGTCCAGCCTCTCGCAGCTTGACGACCTGTACAGCCATGCCTCGAAGGACGCCGACAACGCGCAGGCCAACGCGCCGCGCACCTACGTGGACCGCAACGGCTTCACCGTGCAGCCGACGCCCGACGACGGGCTCGGCTGGAACGTGAGCTACCTGAACGCCGACCAGCGCGGCTGCACCTCGTGCCACACGCTTGAGGACGCGCTCATGAGCCTGCCCACCTACCACCGGCTGATCTTTGAGGGCTACCCGACCGAGCAGACGCTCGCGAACTGCATCGTGTGCCACAGCTGGTCGCCGACGCCGCTCAAGGACACGATCCACTCCCTGCACATGGGCAAAGCGACCTTCCAGGCCATGGGCGGCAGCTGCGAGAGCTGCCACTACATCGATGCGGACGGCAACTTCCTGCGCTGGGACTACGTGAAGTACGACGTGGAGCACGGCATCACCGACGTCGCCGCCGAGGACGTGCTGGACCAGGGCTTCGCCGTGAGCTACGACCAGGACACCGTGACCGACTTTGACCAGATGTTCTTCAAGACGATCCAGTCCGAGCCGAGCGAGTGGCTCACGGATGATGCCCAGGTCGACCCGTCGATCGCCGAGAACTGGGTCATCAAGTTTGACGGCGACATCCAGAACCCCTGCGAGATGACGCTGCCCGAGCTGCAGGAGAAGTTCGGCACGACCGAGGCGCTCATCAAGAACGACTGCACCGTGAACGGCGTGGGCAACGGCACGATCTTCCAGGCGCGCGTCAGCGGCATCAGCGTCAAGGACCTTATTGACTACCTGCAGCCCAAGCAGGGCGCGAATCTCTATCGAGCGATCGGTGACGAGGGCTACAAGTACGCGGTGCCGCTCGACTGGGTGCTCACCCATGACTCGCTGCTCGTGACCGGCATGAACGGCGAGGTCCTGCCCAACACGCAGGGCTACCCGGTGGCGTCCTGGGTCGGCGGCGCCTCCGGCGGTGACTTCACCAAGCGCGTGGTGGAGGTGCGCATAGAGACCGTGCCGGCGGACAAGCTGGACGGCGAGTTCTTCGTCGGCCAGTTTGAGGATCCGGCGACCGGCGAGGTCGCGTCCAAGCCGAACAGCGGCGTGCTCAACTACCCGAGCGGCGTCGTGCTGCAGGACCAGGCCGGCAAGCCCGTCCACCTGGAGGGCTTCGCGGACGCGTGGGACGAGCCGATCACGAAGGTGGAGTACTCGCTTGACCACGGCGAGAGCTGGATCGCGATGGACGTCGAGAACTGCGACGTGAATCGCTGGGTGTACTGGCGCCTGGACTGGACGCCGCCCGAGGCGGGGTCCTACCTGCTTGAGATCCGGACGACGAGCCAGAAGGGCGACGGCTCCGAGCGCGTCTGCCAGTACA
>CACZRK010000467.1 GCA_902783515.1 uncultured Coriobacteriaceae bacterium
CGGCAACCGCGTCCGCCCGCCCGCCGCGCGGCTCGGCGAGCGCCGCCGCGGCCGCGCGACCGGCCAGGATGCCGGAGTTCAGCGCGAACGAGATGCCCTCCCCCGAGCTCGGCGACATGATGCCCGCCGCCTCGCCGGCCATGAGGGTGGAGCCCGACCCGGCGATGACGTCGCGCGCCGACCGGACCTGGATCGCCAGGCCGCCCTCGCGGCGCACCGCGTCGCCGAGGGGCAGGCGCTCGCGGAACGTGCGGATCGCCGCCTCGTGCATGGGGGTCACCCCGCGCGTGCCGGGGTAGAAGACCGACCCGATGATCGCCTGGTCGCCCTTGGGCACCACGTAGCCGTAGCCGTACGCCGGCGCGATGTGGCGCGAGTAGATGCAGTCAAAGACCGGCTCGATCGTGCCCGGCGTGATCCGCACGAACTCCTGCAGCGTCTCATAGCAGGCGGTCTGCGGCCACGCGGGATGCGCGCGACGCACGCTTGAGTGAGCGCCGTCCGCGCCGATCAGCCACGCGCAGCGCACGACGTAGGGGTCGCTGTGCCGCAGCACGCTCACGTCCAGCCCGCCGCCCGGCGCGGGGGCGACGGCCTCCGCCTGCCCCTTGTAGCGGGCGCGCTCCCACACGGTCACGCCGCTCGGCAGCAGGCCGAGCAGCCATGCGTCAAAGCGCTGGCGGTCCACGTTGCAGAAGCGCAGCGAGCACGGCTTCTTGATGCGGCGGTCCCAGTCGTAGTAGCGAAAGTGCACCCACTCCGGGTCGCGGATGACGTCGCGCGGCAGCTCGGCGATCCGGCCGAGCGTGCGCTGCGCGTACTCGTTGAGCATGCCGCCGCAGCTCTTGTGACGCGGCAGCGCGGCCGTCTCCAGCAGGATGACCGACGCGCCGGCCAGCGCCGCCTCGCGGGCCGCCATGATGCCGGCGGGGCCGGCCCCCACCACGAGCACGTCGCACGAGACGTGCCGGGCCTCCTCGGGCGCATACGTGACGCCGAGCCTGCGCGCCGACGTGCCCTGTTCTGTGTGACTCACGAGTGCATCCCCCGACGATCCGACGATCCGCTGATCCCCTGATGACAAGAGCAAGAAATACCGGGCGGATTGTCCCACGGGATGCCGTGTGTCCATGGCTTTTTCATGAGACGCACAGATGGGGCGGCGTCGAGAGGGTCGGTGCGCCGCAGACGAGCGTCTCATCATCGGCACTTGTGGGTATCAGAAATGGATGCGCATGCCGCGGCGGCGTCCGCCGCGCACCCGCGCCGAGCCAGCCGACACCAAGCCATCCCACCCGCCGGAAAGGCGACCGCTCATGGAACTCTTTGAGCTCATCCTCATCCTCCTCGCCTGCGTGATCGTCTCGTCGGTGCTCGACCAGGCGATCTCGCGCGTCTCGCTGCCGCTCATCCAGATCGCGATCGGCTTCGTCGTCGCGCTTCTCGTGCCGTCGGCGTCGGACGTGGAGGTGGAGTCGGAGCTCTTCCTCGTGCTGTTCATCGCACCGCTGCTCTTCAACGAGGCGCGCGAGGCGAACCGGCGGCAGCTCTGGAGCGACAAGGGGTCCATCCTCTCGCTCGCGATCGGGCTCGTGCTCGCGGGCGTGCTCGTCGTGGGCTTCGCCCTCCACCTGCTGGTCCCGTCCGTCCCGCTCGCCGCGGCGTTCGCCTGCGCGGCGGCGCTCGGCCCCACGGACGCGGCAGCCGTCGGCGCGCTCGGCTCCACGGTCAGGCTCACGAAGCGGCAGGGCTCGCTGCTCTCCGGGGAGGCGCTCATCAACGACGCCTCGGGCGTCGTCTCGTTCCAGTTCGCCATCGCGGCGGCGGTGACCGGCGCCTTCTCCGCGGTCCAGGCCGTCGAGACCTTCGGCGTGCTGTTCTTCGGCGGGATCCTCGCGGGCGTCGCCATGGGCTTCGTCGCGATCGCGTTCATGCGGCTCGTGCGCCGGCGCGGGTACGAGAGCACGACCGTCCACGTGATCTACGAGGTGTTCACGCCGTTCGTGATCTTCCTCGCCGCCGAGGCGATCCACGTCAGCGGGATCCTGGCCGTCGTCGCGGCGGGCCTCGTGATGGCAGAGCGCCGCACGCCCCTCGCCTCCACCTACGACATGCAGCACCGCCTGGTCTCCTCCAGCGTGTGGAGCATCATCGTCTTCCTCATCAACGGCGTCGTGTTCGTGCTGCTGGGCATGCAGCTGCCCAACGCGCTCAGCCCAAGCGTCACGGCGGCCGGCTTCACGCCGGGAATCCTGGTCGCGTACGTGCTCGTGCTCACGGCGCTCTCGGTGGCCGTCCGCTTCGTCTGGGTCGCCGCCATGGAGCTGCTGCACAAGGACCCCCAGACCGGCAAGCGCGGCTGCGCCCACGTCGGCACGACGCTGCGTGAGGCGCTCGTCACCACGATCGCGGGCCCGAAGGGCGCGGTCACGCTCTCCATCATCCTCACGATCCCCTACGTGCTGCAGGACGGCAGCCCCTTCCCGAACCGCAGCCTGATCATCTTCCTGACCGCGGGCGTCATCCTCTGCACGCTGCTGCTGGCCGACTTCGCGCTGCCGCTGCTCGCGCCCAAGCCCAAGGCCGAGGCGGACGACATGGGCGCGCGCGTCGTGGAGGCGGACGCCAAGGTGACCGAGCGCGTCATCAAGGAGCTGCGCGACCGCATGGCCGACGGCTCCAAGCCCGAGTACGAGCCGGCGACGCGCCTCGCCATCGCGCGCTACCGCATGCGCCTCGGCCGCGACCGCCTGCAGCATGACGCCTGCGGCGACGCCATGGCGAGCCTGTCCGAGGAGGTTCTGCGCGAGCAGCGGCGCGTCACCGAGCAGCTGCGCGCTCAGGCCGCGACAGGCGACGCGCCAGGCGAGGGCGTTCCGACGCCCGGGTCGCTCGGCGACGCCGCGCTCACGCGGGTCCGCGGCTCCATCGGCTACACGCGCGCCTCTGCCGATCTCGGCAGGCAGGCAGGCGGCGCGCGAACGCGCGTCGCCACGCTCGCGAGGCGCCTGCGGGGCACCTCGGCCACGCCGGAGGAGATGGACCGGGCCTACCTTGACGCCTGCCTCTTCGCGATGCGGCTCGAGCAGGTCGCCATCGACTACCTGACGCCCGTCGCCAAGGGCGACGGCCCGCGGGCGCGCGCGGCGAAGATCCTGGCCGGCGAGCACCGCGCGGCGCTCGCGTCCATCAAGGGCCGCCTTGAGTTCACCGCCGACGGCGGTGCGGGCGCCACGGGCGACGGCGCCGCGGCGGGCGTCCCGCAGGGGCCGCACGCCCACGAGCAGTTCGCCCATGCGCGCATGTACGCCGACGAGGTCAACGCCGGCGCCCTCTCCATCGAGCTGGACGTCATCCGGCGCATGACGGAGAGCGGCGAGATCGACCGCGACGTCGCCCATCGGCTGCGCGAAGACGTCTACCTGCGGCAGATGTCACTGGAGGGATAGGCGTGCGGGACGTCGCGAGAGACGGGGACGGCCACGCCGACGAGACGAGGAGGATGACGGACATGGATGACACGCGCACGCGGCGCGTAGGTACAGACGGGGCCGCGGGGGCGCCCCGCGCGGCGATCCTCGTCGCGAGCTTCGGGACGAGCTTCAACGGCAGCCGCCACGTCACGATCGGCGCGATCGAGGACACGATCCGCGAGCGCTTCTTCCCCGCGTTCGAGGTGCGGCGCGCCTTCACCTCGCGCCTCATCATCAACAAGCTCTCCCGCCGCGACGGCGTCGTGATAGACGGCGTCACCGAGGCGATGCGGCGCGCGGCGGCCGATGGCGTTCGCCGCCTCGTCGTCCAGCCGACCCACCTCATGGCCGGCAACGAGCACGCCAGGCTCGTGCGGGACGTCCGCGCGTCCGCGGGGCTGTTCGACGCCGTCTCGCTCGGGCGACCGCTGCTGGACGACGACGCCGACTACGCCGCCGTCATCGACGCCATCGTGGGCGCCATGGCGCGCTTTGACGACGGGCGGACCGCCCTGTGCCTGATGGGCCACGGGACCGACGCCGCCGCCAACGCCGGCTACCTGCGCCTGCAGGACGCCTTCGTCGCGCGCGGCCTCACGCGGTACGTCGTCGGCACCGTGGAGGCGACGCCGACCTTTGACGACATGGTCGCCGCCGTCGTGGCGGGCGGGTACGAGCGCGCCGTGGTGCGCCCCCTCATGGTGGTCGCCG
>CACZRK010000468.1 GCA_902783515.1 uncultured Coriobacteriaceae bacterium
ATGCACTTTAGGTTTAACGTCTAGTCAAACGTTAGACTTATAGCCATCATGCGCAGTCCACGCGCGCAGCCGTCTCGGATGCGCGGCAGCATGTGGCGATGGTTCAGCCGACAGTCCCGCTGACGACCTCGCTGGCGATCACGAGATGCCCTGTCTCTTGTTTCCGAGAGACAGGGCATCACTGTGTGCATAACTTCCGCGCATTCGGGAATAGTACTAAACAACAAGTGACGTCTAACGTAAGACGTCGAGGGGCGGGCGAGATGGTTGCCACGGCACGCACCGCATCCGCTCCGCATGCGAGGGGAGTGATCGTGATGGCACGTGACTACGAGGAAGTTGACGCCCGGGTGCTTGACCGCGAGCCGCACGGCGTGTGGAAGCGTCCGCGCAAGGTGTCGTGGCCGATCCTGATCGCGGGCATCGTCCTTATTGCGCTCGGCATCGCTTGCCTGATATGGCCCGAGCCCGCGCTTGAGACGATCGGCGTGCTCATCGGCATCGGCCTCATCGTCTCCGGCGTGCTTGGCGTCGCCGACTTCTTCGTGACGGGCGGTCTGGCGATATTCACCGGCTGGCTGCTCTTTGACGGCATCATCGGGGTGCTGCTGGGCATCTTCTTCCTGTGCGAGCCGCTGGCGACGGCGGCGGCGATGTCGTGGCTGATCGGCATTCTCGTCGTCTGCGGCGGCATCGCGCAGATCGTCTCCGCGTTCAACATGCGCAAGCTCGGAGGCGGCGTGTGGGGGTTCGCGCTTGCGGCGGGCGTCCTGTCGGTGCTCATCGGCATCGCGCTGTTCGTCGCCCCTGCCTCGCTGAGCATCCTCATCGGGATGTTCGGCATCCTGTATGGCGCGATGTTCGTCGCCGGCGCGTTTGCCATTCCGAAGGTGTTCGCATAGGCGCAGGCGAGGATCGCCCTGCATGACGTGCTCGTGTGACGGCGTTCGGACGGGACCGCGGCAATCAGTAGAGCTCGCAGGAGAGAGCGGGGCGCGCCCAGCGGCAGGCCGGGCGCGCCCCGACGCATGCAATCCTTACGACGCCGGGGGAACGTGGTCGATGGGACGTCCCTTGTGGACTACCATAGGGGCGCACACTCCCACGTGGAACAGCCTCCGGCGATCAAAGGAGCCTCAACACCCATGGCTACACAAGACCAGCTCGTGATCGTTCTCGACTTTGGCGCGCAGTATGGCCAGCTCATCGCCCGCCGCGTTCGTGACCTGCACGTCTACTCAGAGATCATGCCCTGCGACGCTCCGGCGGAGGAGATTGCCGCCAAGCACCCCGACGCGATCATCCTGTCGGGCGGCCCAGCGAGCGTCTACGCCGACGATGCGCCCGACATGGACGCGCGCGTTTTTGAGCTGGGCGTGCCGATCCTCGGCTTCTGCTATGGGCAGCAGATCATGGCTGTCAAGCTTGGCGGCAAGGTCAGTCACACCGAGGTGGGGGAGTACGGGCACGCTGACCTCACGCGCGCCGGCGACTCTCGTCTGCTCGCGGGGACCCCTGAGTCGCAGGTCGTCTGGATGAGCCACCGTGACGCGGTGAGCGAGCTGCCCGCAGGCTTCTCAGTGACCTCGCGCACCGACGTCTGCCCGGTCGCGTCCATGGAGTGCGCCGAGCGCAACCTGTATGCGACGCAGTTCCACCCGGAGGTCCGCCACACGGCCTATGGCAAGGACATCCTCTCCAACTTCTTGTTCACGATCTGCGGCCTCAAGCCGACGTGGACGATGGATAACGTCATCGATCAGAAGGTTGCCGAGATCCGCGAGAAGGTTGGTGGCGAAAAGGTCATTCTTGCGCTGTCGGGCGGCGTCGACTCGGCCGTGACCGCCGCGCTCGTGCACCGTGCGATCGGCGACCAGCTCACGTGCGTTTTCGTGAACCACGGCCTGCTCCGCAAGGGCGAGCCTGAGAGTGTCGAGCGCGTGTTCACCCAGCAGTTCAACATCCCGCTCGTGCACGTGCACGCCGAGGACCGCTATGCCAGGCTGCTTGCCGGGACGACCGATCCCGAGCAGAAGCGTCGTCGCATCGGGGGCGAGTTCTGGAAGGTCTTCTTTGAGGAGGCCCAGAAGCTTGACGGTGTGAAGTACCTCGCGCAGGGCACGATTTACCCTGACATCATCGAGAGCGGCGCGCGCAAGACGAGCGGCAAGGCGTCCACGATCAAGAGCCATCACAACCTGATCCCGTTTCCCGAGGGCGTGCACTTTGACCTCATCGAGCCGCTTGACCACTTCTTCAAGGACGAGGTTCGCGCGCTCGGCACGGCGCTCGGCCTTCCGGACGAGATCGTCTACCGCCAGCCGTTCCCCGGCCCCGGCCTTGCGATCCGCATCATCGGCGAGGTGACACCCGAGAAGCTGGGAATCCTGCGCGAGGCCGACGCCATCGTCCGCGAGGAGCTGGACGCCTACAACGCCGAGCTCTTCGAGCGGACGGGCGAGCGCAACAGCGCGCACAGCTGCTGGCAGTACTTTGCGGTGCTGCCCGACATCAAGAGCGTCGGCGTGATGGGTGACGAGCGCACTTATCAGCGCCCGATCATCGTGCGTGCGGTGGAGAGCTCCGACGCAATGACCGCAGACTGGGCGAAGCTGCCCTATGACGTGCTGGCGCGCATCTCCGGTCGCATCGTTGCAGAGGTGCCCGGCGTGAACCGCGTTGCGTATGACATTACGAGTAAGCCACCCGCAACTATCGAGTGGGAATAGAACCTCCTGATAAATTGCGCTACCAAACACTATTACGTCCTCATTATTGCAATATCAAGCTATGATGAGGACGTAATCTTTATGGAGGGAGATTGCATGAGCAGAGCCCCCATGGATGAACTCGTTGCCTGGAAGGAGAATGCGCGGCGCAAACCGCTCATCCTGAACGGCGCCAGGCAGGTTGGAAAGACCTGGC
>CACZRK010000469.1 GCA_902783515.1 uncultured Coriobacteriaceae bacterium
GCCGCGGTCGCCGCAGGGGTGCCCTTCGCCGACGCGCCCGCGTCATCCGCATGACGGCGGTCCTCCACGAAGTTCACGGCGACGTAGCGCACCTCGTGCTCGGTGAACGCCTCAAGCGTCTGCTTCGTCTGCCGCTGGATGTCCGCGGCGAGCGTCATGAGCGCATCGCTGTCGCGCGGCGTCGCCACGACGGTCACGTCCAGCACCGTCGTGCCCTTGCGCGGCACGACCTGCACGTCCACGCTCTCCACGCGCAGCGCGCGGTTGCCGGCGAGCGAGCGGCGCGCGACCGACACGAGCGCGGCGCGCTCGATGGAGATCGACCCGTCCTCGCTCGCGCTGAGCTGCGCCGTGTCGCGCGCGAACTGCAGGATCGCCCGATACAGGCCGCTCGCGCCGAGCGCGCACCCGACGGCGGCAAACAGCGTCACGACGACACGCAGCGGCAGCGACGACGCGACCACGGCGAGCGCGCCGCGTCCCGCGGGCACCCACAGCGCGACGACGATCGCCACGCACAGCAGCACCGTCACGACGGATCCGACGAGCAGAGCGTGTCTTGTGCGCATGGCGTCCCCGTTCTCATCGACGCGAGATCCAAAATCCCCGACATGCCTCAATACTACCCCGCCGGTGCCGCGCGATTCGCGCGAAGGCGACCACGCCACCATGACGAAGAAAAAACGGGAGACCGTCCATAGGACAGCCTCCCGTCATCAGTGCACGCATGCGCGCCAGGTATGGCCGCAGCCAGCGGGGACGACTTACTCGTCCTCCTCCAGCGCCGCCTCGATCTCGTCCGTCATCTCCATCGTGTGGTAGACGTTCTGGACATCGTCGGACTCCTCCAGGCGATCGACGAGACGCATGACCTTCTTCGCGTCGGCCACGGAGACCGGGGTGGTGTTCACCGGGACCATGGTGAGCTCGCAGCCCTTGACCTCGATGCCCTGGGCCTCAAGCGCCTTCTGGACGTCCTGCATCTGGTCGTACGCGGTGTACACGAGCCACGAGTCGCCCTGGTCCTCGTAGTCCTCGCCACCAGCCTCGGCGACGGCGAGCATGAACTCGTCCTCGTCCACGGCGTTCTCGCGATCGGGAACCTTCTTCTCGTCGCTCACGATGACCTTGTCGACGGCGATGGCGCCCTTGCGCTCAAACTGGAAGGCGACCGAGCCGGTCGTGCCGAGGTTGCCGCCCGCGTGCGTGAACGCGCTGCGGACGTCGGCGGCCGTGCGGTTGCGGTTGTCGGTCAGGACCTCCACGTAGATCGCGACGCCCGCAGGGCCATAGCCCTCGTACGTGCCCTCCTCGAAGGTGGCGCCGTCAGCACCCGCGCCCGTCGCCTTCTTGATGGCAGCGTCGATCTTGTCCTTCGGCATCGAGTTCATGCGCGCCTTCTCAACGGCGGCAGCGAGCGCGAAGTTGTTCTCCGGGTTCGGGTCACCGCCCGTGCGCGCCGCAACCGTGATGATGCGGGAGAGCTTGGAGAAGAGCGCCGAACGCTTGGCGTCCTGGGCGAACTTGCGGTGCTTCGTAGTGGCCCACTTAGAGTGTCCAGACATGAATGCTCCTTATGACCGTTAGAGACTGCCAACCAACGCGACGGCGCGCACAGAGAACAGTATGCCTGTCGTGACACCTATCGCACATATAACCCTCAATACATTACTTGCTCGGCGATTGATGGCCAACAAGAACATGACCGCGTGTGCATTTTCCCGCATACCATCACACACGGAGCGCTCATGCGCGCGTCCTTACGAGCGGGACCTTGGGGTGCGCGCGACGCGCGTCGCCTGCGGGACGTGCCGTCGCCAGGCGATCAGCAGCACGACGACGCCCGCGATCGCCACCGGAACGCTGAGCATCTGCCCGCGGGTGACCCACCCGAACGTGTAGCCAATCTGCGCGTCAGGCACCCGCACGAACTCGATGAGGAAGCGGAAGACGCCGTACATGAGCAGAAACGTCCCGATGAACGTTCCGCGCGGGCGCGGCGGGACGCGCCGGGAGAGGGCGTACAGCACGACGAAGATCACCACGCCCTCAAGGATGGCCTCGTAGAGCTGCGAGGGATGCCGCATGATGCCCCCGCCACTCTCAAACGCCACGCCCCACGGCAGGTCCGTCGGCTTGCCCCACAGCTCGCCGTTGATGAAGTTCGCGATACGCCCGAAGAACAGGCCGATCGGGGCCCCGATGCACGCAAGGTCGGTCATCGTCGCGAACGAGTAGCCCATGAGACGGCACGCGATGAGGCCGGCGACGAGCGCGCCCACCAGACCGCCGTGAAACGACATTCCGCCCTCGGAGAAGAGCAGGATATGCGACGGATTCTCCAAGTAGTACGGCAGATTGTAAAACACGACGTAGAACAGCCGCGCGCCCGTAATGACGCCGACCGCGATGCTCAGCATGAGGACGAGCACGTCCTCCGCCGGTATCCGCATCTTCCAGTGGCGCGCTGTCCGATAGATCACGACGCCAGCAAGAAAGAACCCGAGCACATACGCGATCCCGTACCACCTTGCCTCGTAGGGACCGATCGTGAACGCCACGGGATTCAGGGACTGGTAGATCTCGTTGAGCACCGGCGACTCCCTAGAACATGGAGAGCGTCACGTTGGAGTCGCTGTTCCGGTGGATCGCGTCAGGCTCCACGCGGTGCTCGACCTCGCCGACACGCGGCCCGTACGTGAGGAAATACGCGCAGGAGCGGCATCCCTCCTTCATCACCGCCGAGCGATCCACCGTAGTGTCCAGCAGCAGGTTGAAGTCCGTCGCGACCTTGTGCCAAGGGTTTGAGCACTGCGCGAACTGACACTCGATCGTGCAGGGGCTGTAGCAGTCCGTGCGTCCGTGCGGGCACTCCTCGGACAGTTTGCCCTTCAGCCCCGTCAGCCCCTCGCAGCCGCGATGCTCCCAGCAGCGGACCTTCGGCTTGCCGTTCTCATCGACCGGGAACGCGTGAGCGTCCATATGAAACCTCCCCCTAACGCACAAGAGGCCGAACCCCCAGCCTCTTGCTCCTCGCGAGCCGCATTCATGCCACGAATGCGCGCCTCGCATGTGTGCGTGACCGGGCCGTCATCATGGCGATAACGGCCGGCGATCGACGTACGCGCCTAGATTGCCTGCACGCGCGTCACGCCCGGCACGCGCTCCTTCAGAACGCGCTCGACGCCCATGGACAGATCGTAGCTGGAAAGCGCGCAGCCGGCGCACGAGCCCGTCAGCTCTACCGAGACGACGCCGTCATCGTCAACGCCAATCAGCTCGATGTCACCGCCATCAGCCTGCAGCGCCTCGCGCATGACCTCAATGATCTGCTCGACCTTTTCCTTATCGACCATCGAATCCTCCGAAATACGGTTCCTTTGACAGACAGATGATACCCGTATCACGCAGATCACGAGCCGATGCCCCGCCGCCTGCGCACGTACGCCACGTTTCCAAAGGATGCCGGGTGCCTAGATCGATTCTGCATGACCATGCCGTCGGTGCGCATCTGATGCCGATCGCCAACGCTATGTGTATCGATAAGGTCATGCGCGCGTGAGAGGTCACGACCAAAGTTATGGTCCACCACCGCAAACAAAAAGAGGGACCCGCGGGCGTTCGCTCGCGGGTCCCTCACGCATGCTGCCCGCGTCGGGCGGCGGCGACCTGCTCTCCCACGGGGCTGCCCCCGCAGTACC
>CACZRK010000470.1 GCA_902783515.1 uncultured Coriobacteriaceae bacterium
CCGGCGCGCTGCCCGCAGCCCCTGCGGGGACTTGCGCCGCGTACGCCCTGGCGCCCGCTCCGACGGTGGCCGCCGCGACCATGGCGCCTGCCGCGAACGCCCTGCGCGAGATGCTCGTACGGCTCATGAGGTCGTCCTTGTCCATGTCACGCCTTCCCTTCTCGTGCGAGACCACAGGCGACGGGGCGTTGTTCGTCAGGCGATCGGGCGCCGCGACGCCATGCTCGCGTGCGCGCGATCTTTTCGGCTTCGCCCAAAAGGCTTGCCGCACGCCCCCACGCTCCTCTACCATGGGTCTCGCTCGCTTCACTGGCGAGCCTTCCGGCGGGCACTGCGCGGCCGCGCAGAATGGCGGGAAGCCTTTTTTGCCGAGATCCCCGTCAGCGCGTCCCACGTCACGTGCCCGCCCCCTTTCCTCATGCGATCGCCGCGGCGCGGCCGGCGCGCGTTGCCGTGACGCGCGCAAGCCGCGCCCGCGGGCGCCGTCACTGCGCTACAGCAGGTTTGCCACGATGTGCTTGGCCGCGGTGCGACCCGCCCACAGCGCCGCGCCCTGGCAGGTGCCGTTGCCATACACCTCGCCGTCCCAGCCGCTCGTGCAGACGCCGGCCGCGTACAGCCCCGCGATCGCCGTGCCGCGCGCGTCGACGACCTGCGCGTTCGTGTTGATGCGGATGCCGCCGGACGTGTTGAGCATGCCGGAGGAGACGCGGAACGCGTAGAACGGCGCCGTCTGGATGGGCCAGATGTAGTCGGGCTCCTTGCTCCACTCGGCGTCGGTGCCGGTGTTGTAGGCGTCTACCTCGGCCTGCAGCGTCTCTGCCGGCACCCCGATCTTCGCGGCGAGCCCGGCAATCGTGTCTGCCTCAAAGCACTCGGTCGGGCAGGTCTTCAGGTAGCCATCGATCTCGTCCTGCAGCCCCTCGATCGGGTTGCCGACGAGCGGGTCAGCGAAGCCGGAGTAGTGGCGGCTGCACCCGCCGTCGGCGTACCTCTGCACGGCGTCGGCGTCCAGGATGGACCACACGCTGCCCTGCGTCTCCACGACCTTGCCCGACACGGCGGTGCTGGAGATGTTCTCGCTCATGAACCGCACGCCGTCCTCGTTCACCCAGAAGTCCGTCGGCTGCATGCCCACGCAGGCGCCGAGCGGCGAGTCGTACGCGAAGCCCTGCACGTTGTTGAACAGCGAGTCCACGGTGAGGTGGTTCGCACGGCCGTGCGCGGTCTGCTCGGCCATGAGCTGGCCGTCGCCGTCCTGGCCGGCGCCCCAGCCGATCGTCTTCACCAGGTCCTGGCTGGAGTACTGCGCGAGCAGCGTCTTGTTCGTGGACATGCCGCCGGTCGCGAGGACCACGGCCTTCGCGAGGTAGTCCGTGTAGCCCGCGGCCGTCTTCGCGCGCACGCCCCTCACCGTGTACTCGTCGTCAAGCAGCAGCTGCGTGGCGGGGGTGCCGGTCAGGATCGTCACGTTCTCGTGCGCCTCGGCGTCGTTGGTGAGCGTCTGGATCGCGATGGCGCCGTTGCCGCCCTCGTAGAACGCGGGGGCCTCGCCGTTCTTGGTGTAGGCGATCTTGTGCGTGTCAAACAGCCAGCCGAAGTTCTCCTTCGCGTCGCGGAACATGCTGTAGAGCAGCACGGGGTTCGAGACGCCCTGCGTGCTGGCCTGCGCCTCGGCGGCCGCCTGGCGCGCCTCTGCCTCGGTGTACTCGAACGGGCGGGCGCCGGCGGGGCACTCGGCGAAGACCGTCGATCCGCCGAGCGTGTCGTTCTTCTCCAGCAGGACGACCTTCGCGTCCGGCGCGTTCTCGGCGACCGTCAGCGCCGCCGCGAAGCCGCCGAGCCCCGAGCCCACCACCACGACGTCCACGTCCTGCGTGTCCGCGGCCTTCACGGTGTCGTCGGTGACCTCGAACGAGGAGCTGCCGATGTCGCGCTTCGCGCCCGAGGCGGGGTCGACGGCCGTCTTCCCCTCCGCGGCCGCCGAGGTCGCCGCGTCCTTGTGCGCGGACTCCGCGGCCATCGCGCGCGAGCCCGCCAGCGCCAGGACACCCGCCGCGACGGCGCCGCTCACGAACGCGCGACGGCTGAGATCAGAAACCTGTTCCATGCGTAGCCTCCTTGCAGAGCTGTCGTCGGCCCCACCCGCGACGCGTCGCCCGTGGGTGAGCCGCTTTCGCCCCACACGATCGCGCAGGGCGACGGCGCCAACATCGGGCCAAACTGATGAATCGCGTTGCCGCAGGCCATCGTCGCGCATCGCCCAAAATGGTCGATGCGGTTCGCGGCGGCACCCGTCAGGTCGCCGCCGTCAGGGCGCCGTCAGCGCGACAGGCACCGGCCTTCTCACGACCCCAGCGCAGGCAAGTCGGTACAATGGCCTGCGTGAGTCCGATGGCGAGCCCGGTGGTCGCGTGCCCCGGGCGGTTCGCAAGGGGGTGCGCGCCATGAACGCAAGGGAATCGTCTGCCGCTGACGTGCGGCATGTCAGCCTCGCCGGGCGGGCGTCCGTGGCGGGCGAAGGCGGCGCCGCTCGCCTGCGCGGAAGCGCCACCGCGGGCGTCGTCGGCGGGCAGGCGGCCGGGGCGGGACGTCTCGGCTGGTACCTCGGGCTCAGCCTGTACTGGGCGTGGGTCTACCTCTCGTTCAACGCCTCCGCCATCGTGGGGTCGTTCCCGGACGGGTCCCCCGTCATCCCCGCGCTGCACATCGCCTCGGGCGTGACGGGATGTCTCGTCTTCCTGGTCGTCATCGTCTTCTGCCGGCGCCTGGAGACGAGCCGCCACGTCGTCGCGCTCGAGTGGGCCGCCGCCGTGGCGACGACGGCGGGCACGCTGCTGTACGCGCTGCCGACCATCGACGCCACGCACGAGCTCGTCCGCCTCGCCGCGATCGTGAGCGGTGCCGCGTCCCCGCTTGTCGCCCTTGGCTGGGGCGTCGCCTACTGCCGTCCGGACGTCCGCGCCGCAACGGCGCTGACCGCGGGCTCGTTTGCCATCTGCAGCGTGCTCTACCTCGTCGTCAGCATGCTGCCGACGACGGTCGGGGGTGCCGTCGTCGCCGCGCTGCCGCTCGCCTCCGTCGCCTGTCTGGCCGCGTGCCGGCGGGGCGCGGGCGCTCGAGACGCTCGGGACGCCGACGCCAGCATGGCGCGGGCGCAGGCTGCGTCCGAGCCGCTCGGGACCGAGCTGCGCGAGCTCCTGCTCGCCCGCGGCGGCCAGGGCAAGCTGCTGCTCGGGATCCTGCTCACCATGGCGGTCTGCGGCGGCCTGCGCATCTACATCATGCACCTGCACGTGGACGTGTTCGCGAGCCCGCTCCTCATGGCCCTGCCCATCGCCGCCGTCGCGCTGCTGTTCCTCGCGTACAGTGCGTCCGTCTCGCGCACGAGCCTCAGCCTGGGGACGCTCTATCGCACGGCGCTGCCGCTGTTCGCCGTGGCCATCGCCGCGATCGCGGTCGCCGACCTCGCGGACGCCCGCGTGTCGTTCGCCGTGGTCACGGCCGGCGCCACGCTCATAGACATGGTGACCTGGGTGCTGCTCGTGGAGGTGAGCCGCACGACGCACTTCTCGGCGCTGCTCGTGTTCGCCGTCGGGCGCCTGGCCATCCACGCGGGCATGGCGGGCGGCGAGTTCATCGCGCTGCAGTGCCGCGAGGACATGACGACGTTCTTCGCCGTCGCAATCGTCCTGCTGCTCCTGGTGGCGAGCTTCCTGTTCGCCGACCGATCCGCGACGGTCGCCTTCGAGCCGCCCCTTGACCGGGAGCTGCCGCGCGAGCCCGACGAGACGCACACGCTCACCCTTGAGGAGGGCCTGGACGAGATCGCCGCCCGTCACGGACTCTCGCCGCGCGAGACCGAGGTCTTCCGACTCTGGGCGACCGGCCACGGCTCCAAGGCCATCGAGGACCGCCTGACCCTCAGCCCGGCGACCGTCAAGACGCACCTGCGGCACATCTACGAGAAGTGCGACGTGCACAGCCGCGCCGAGCTGCTCAGCCTCATCGAGGCGACGCTTGGGGGCGGCGCGGACGACCTCGTGGTCGTCGAGGAGGACGGGCGGGCGTAGCGCCCGCGAGGCGGAGCGGTCGTGGGCGCGCACCCACGCGCGCCTCGCGCGCACGTCCGCTCCCGTGGCGACGCGCCGCCGGCCTCGTCCCCTACCCCCTGCGCCCCCGCAGCTGGTCGAGCAGGCCCTCGACCGTCTCCTCCTGCGCACGGACGTACGCGGCGCCGACCTCGTCGTCACCGCCCTGGCGCGCGAGCATCTCCCGCGCGAGCGCGGCGTTCACCCGCGCGTCGCACAGCTTGCCGAGCATGCTCTGGTCTGCCTCGGCGCTCGCCATGACGTCCGCGGCGTCCGCGCCGACCAGGTCACCGAGCTCGCGGGAGACGTAGCGCAGCTGCTTGGAGCGCTTGCGGATGGTGTGCGTCGCCTCGGCGTCCTCAAAGTCGACGAGCGCGACGTCCTCGCGGTACGCCTCGACG
>CACZRK010000471.1 GCA_902783515.1 uncultured Coriobacteriaceae bacterium
CGCGAGCGACCCCTATCGCGCCGACGTCGTGGCGCTCTCCGCGCTGCGCGGCGACGACGCGGTGCGGGTCGAGCGGCTGGACGCCAGGGGCGTCGGCGACGGCTACGTGTTCCTGCCGGCGGACGAGTCGGCCGCGGGGGCGGCCGCGGGCGCCGGCGGCGCGCAGGGCGCCGAGGGCGACGTCTCGACCGCGGGCCTCATCTTCTACCCGGGCGGCAAGGTGCAGGCGGAGAGCTACGCGCCGCTCATGCGCGCGTGCGCGAGTCGCGGCGTGACGTGCGTGCTGCTGGAGATGCCGCTGAACCTGGCGGTGCTGGACCCGAACGCCGCCGACGGCGTCGCGGCGCAGTTCCCGCAGGTCAGCCGCTGGTACGTCGGCGGGCACTCGCTCGGCGGCGCCATGGCGGCAACGTACGCGGCAGGGCACGCCGACGAGCTGGCGGGGCTCGTGCTGCTCGGGAGCTACTCGACGGCGGACCTCTCGGACAGCGGCCTTGAGGTGCTGAGCGCGTATGGCACCGAGGACGGCGTGATGAACCGCGAGCACTACGCGCAGGACCGGGCGAACCTGCCGGCCGACGCGCGCGAGCTCGTGATCGAGGGCGGGTGCCACGCGGGTTCGGCGACTACGGCGCGCAGGCGGGCGACGGCACGCCGACGATCAGCTGCGAGGAGCAGCAGGCGCAGACGGCGGACGCGATCGCTGCGCTCTGCGAGGCGTGACGGCGGATGGGGGCGACGGCGATGCGTGACGCGGCTGACGGCGCCCGCGCGGACGTCACGGCGTTCGACCTGGGGTTCCTTCGCGCGCAAGGCGTCGCGCCCGACATCGTGGATGGCATCGCCCGCTTTCGCGACCGGCATCCCGCGCCGGCGGCGCTGGCGGGCCGCGTGCCGCGGCCGACGGCGCGCTACCTGGGCGCAAGCGTGTGGGAACAGGCGGCGGCAGCACTGCTGAGCGGCCGCAACGTGCTGCTGGAGGGGCCCAAGGCGACGGGCAAGAACGTGCTCGCGCAGAACCTCGCGGCGGCGTTCGGGCGCCCGGAGTGGGACGTCTCGCTGCACGTGGACGCGGACGCCGCCTCGCTCATCGGCGCGGACACCTACGCGGATGGGCGCGTCCGGTTCCGCCCGGGCCCGATCGCCTGCTGTGCCGCGCAGGGTGGGCTCGGCGTCCTGGACGAGGTCAACATGGCGCGCAGCGAGGCGCTCGCGGTGCTGCACGCGACGCTCGACGACCGCCGCATCATCGACGTCCCCGGCTACGACCTCATCCGCCTGGACGACGCGACGCGCTTCGTGGCGACGATGAACGTGGGCTACGAGGGCACCCGCGAGCTGAACGAGGCGCTGGCCTCGCGGTTCGTCGTCGTCGCGATGCCCGAGCCCGACGTCGATCAGATCGTGCGGCTGCTGCGCGACCGCTTTCCGCGCCTGGCGGGCCCGGCCGCCCGCCAGCTCGCGACGCTGTTTGACGAGATCCGCATGAAGTGCGCGGCGGGCGAGCTCTCCGACCGAGTGCTTGACCTGCGCGGGCTCATCGACGCGGTCGCACTCATGGAGGTCGGCCTGGACGCGCGCCGCGCGCTGGAGGCGTGCGTCGCGAACAAGGCGTTTGACGCGTACGAGCGCGGGCTCGCGCGCGACGTGATCGACGCGCGGCTGCCGCGGTCGCTCGGGAGGGGGCGCCTCTTTGAGCAGGGGTGACGCCGGCGACGTCGGCAACGAGGCGCGCCCCGACGGCGAGCCGGCGCGTGGCCGCGCGCGCAACCAGGTGTGGAACGCGGCCGGCGACTATCGGCTGGCGCCGGCGCGCCTCGTCGTGGCCGACGGCGACGCGGCGCTCTTCGCGAACACGGTGACGGGCCTCATCGCGCGCTGGTACGGGGAGGACGCGCTCGCGTCGCTGAGCGGCGCGTGGGCGGGGGACGTCCGCCAGGACAGGCTTGACGAGCTCGCCTGGCTCGGCCTGGGCGCGGCGGCGGTCGCGCGCGAGCTGCCGCTGCGCCCGGCCCTCGCGGACCTGCGCGAGGCGTGGCGGGGGC